>CAZNZI010000519.1:0-1626 GCA_964577475.1 uncultured Rhodospirillaceae bacterium | reverse complement strand
AGCCAGGAAGCGATCTCGCTGGCAGGCCATCACCGGCTCAACAAGCTGATCATCTTCTGGGACGACAACCACATCAGCATCGACGGCGATACCGCGCTCGCCACCAGCGACGACCAGTTGGCACGCTTCGAAGCCTCGGGCTGGAACGCGGTGCGCGTCGACGGCCATGAGCCGGAAGCGATCGCCGCTGCCATCGCCGCCGCGCAGAAATCGGATCGTCCCTCGCTGATCGCCTGCCGCACCATCATCGGCTTCGGCGCACCGACCAAGGCCGGCACCGAAAAGGTGCACGGCTCGCCGCTCGGCGCCGATGAGATCGCCGGCCTGCGCAAGAAGCTCGGCTGGGACTATCCCCCCTTCGTCGTGCCCGACACCACCGTCACCGCCTGGCGCAATGTCGGCGCGAAGGGCGCGAAGGTGCGGCGCGATTGGGAAGCACGGCTGGGCAAGCTCGATCCGGCCAAGCGCACGGCCTATGAGAGCGCCATCCGCAACGAACTTCCCAAGGGCTGGAAGGACGCGGCCAAGGCCTTCAAGACCAAGGTCGCCGCCGAGAAGCCGAACTGGGCCACCCGCAAGGCCTCGCAGGAAGCGCTGACCGTGCTGACGGCGGTGATCCCCGAACTGGTCGGCGGTTCAGCCGATCTTACGGGATCGAACCTGACTCAGGCCAAAGGCCAGAAGCCGGTCACCCCCAAGGACGCCTCGGGCAGCTACATCCACTATGGTATCCGCGAGCACGGCATGGCGGCTGCGATGAACGGCATCGCGCTCCATGGCGGATTCATTCCCTATGGCGGCACGTTCCTGTGCTTCACCGATTACATGCGGCCCGCGCTGCGCCTCTCGGCGCTGATCGGCGCGCAAGTCCTCTATGTGATGACCCATGACTCGATCGGCCAGGGCGAAGACGGTCCGACCCATCAGCCGGTCGAGCATCTGGCCAGCCTGCGCGCCATGCCGCATATGCTGACCTTCCGGCCCTGCGACGCGATCGAGACGATGGAGTGCTACGAACTCGCGCTCGAATACAAGAAGGGTCCGAGCGTTCTGGCGCTCTCGCGCCAGAACCTGCCGCATCTGCGCCAGGACTCGGCCGACAACCTGTCGGCGAAAGGCGCCTATGTGCTGGCCGAGGCGGAAGGCGAGCGCAAGGTGACGATCATGGCGACCGGCTCGGAAGTGTCGACGGCGATGAAGGGCCGCGAGCTGCTCCAGGCCAAGGGCGTCGGCGCCGCCGTGGTGTCGATGCCCTGCTGGGAATTGTTCGCCAAGCAGAGCGACGAATACCGTCAGTCGGTGCTGGGCAAGGGCCTGCGCATCGGCGTCGAGGCCGCGGTCAAGTTCGGCTGGGAGCAGTTCCTGGGCCCCGACGGCATCTTCATCGGCATGTACGATTTCGGCGCGTCCGCTCCCGGTCCTAAGCTCTATGAGCACTTCGGAATCACCGGCCAGGCGATTGCGGATGCTGCCCTGAAAAAGTTGTAAATTGCAGCAACACTCCAGCACCCGCCGGGGACAGCGCTCCGGACGGACAGGGAAAACGAGGAGGAAGCAATGGCTTTGATCGCTTTGCGGCAACTGCTCGACCATGCGGCCGAACACGACTACGGCATGCCGGCCTTC
>CAZNZI010000518.1:0-1908 GCA_964577475.1 uncultured Rhodospirillaceae bacterium | reverse complement strand
CGACCTGCTGCGCGCGGCTGAGAAGTTGAAGGCGCGGCATATCAAGATCTGCGGCGACATCCAGCAGGGCGATTGGCCGATGCCGCGCATGATCGAGACCTTTGCCGGGCTCTGTGCCGACGCGGCCAAGATCGGCACGCGGATCGCGCTCGAGCTGATGCCATTCACCAACATCAAGACGGTCGAGCAGGGCCTCGCGATCGTGCAGGGTGCGGGGGCCAGGAACGGCGGCCTGCTGCTCGACATCTGGCATATCGCGCGCGGCAAGATTCCCTACGACCGGCTGAAGACGATCCCCAAGGAGTGCATCACCTGGATCGAGATCGACGATGCCGATGCCGAGGTGAAGGGCAGCCTGTGGGACGACACGTTGTTCCACCGCAAGCTCTGCGGCGAAGGCGTGCTCGATGTCCCGGCTTTCCTGCGGGCAATCAAGGCGACCGGCTATGACGATGCCTATGGCGTCGAGGTCATCTCGGAAATCCACCGCAAGAAGCCGCTCGACGAAATGGCGGGGCGGTCTTTCGAGACGGCAATCAAGCAATTCGATCTGGTGAAATAAGCGGCACGCCCGCAAGGGGCGGCCGCCTGGGAGGCAACAATGGAAACGGGACTGAAGGGCAGAAATCTCCTGATTACCGGTGGCAGCGGCGGCATCGGCCGCTCGACGGCGCTGGCCTTTGCGCGCGAAGGCGCCAATGTCGCGATTGTCGACATCGATCGCGCCGGTGCCGATGCCGTCGCCAAGGAGGTCAAGGCCCTGGGCGTGAAGGCCTCGGTGACGATCGCCGATCTCGCGAAGACCGGTGACGCCGATCATGGCCTCGACGAGGCTATCAAATCCATCGACGGCAAGGTTGATGTGCTGGTCAACAATATCGGCATCGGCTTCGTCCGTACCTTCGACGAGATCACGGATGCGGATTGGGAGACGATCTTCCAGGTCAACTTCATGACCTATGTGCGCGCCTGCCGCCGCGTGCTGCCGCTGATGCGCGCCCGCAAATCGGGCGTGATCATCAACAACGCTTCCGATCTCGGCCGCCAGCCCGAGGCGGTGCCGATCGATTACAGCTCGCTGAAGTCTGCGATCATCGCCATGACCAAGGGCCTGGCCCGTGCGGAGGGGCCGACGTTGCGCATCAACGCCGTCGCGCCCGGCCCTGTCTGGACGCCGTTCTGGACCAAGCCGGGCGGCTTCGCCGAGACCATGGGCAAATACCACAAGATGCCGCCGCAAGAGGCGGTCGAGCACGAATTGAAGTTGCGCCAATTGCCGATGCAGCGGCTGGGCACGCCGGAAGAGGTGGCCAATGTCATCGTCTTCATGGCCTCCGATCTCGCCTCTTTCGTCACCTCGGCGATTTGGGGCGTTGATGGCGGCAGCATCCGCAACATCGTCTGAACGAGGCGCGCGATGGTCAATGTTGGTGTCATCGGCGCGGGCGTGATGGGTTCGGACCACGCCCGCTTCCTCTCGTCCAATGTGCAGGATGCGAACTTGGCCGCGATCACCGATGCCGACCGCTCACGCGCCGAGGCGATTGCCGCCAAGGTGCCCGGCTGCCGCGTGCTGACCGATGGTATGGCGCTGATCAACGATCCCAAGATCGACGCCGTGCTCATCGTTTCGCCCGACCAGACTCATTACGATCTGGTACAGGCGTGCCTTGCGGCGAAGAAGCCGGTGCTCTGCGAGAAGCCGCTGGCCTTCACCGCCGCCGAATGCCTCCGCTTGTGCGAAGCCGAGATGAAGCTGGGGCAGAAGCTGATTCAGGTCGGGTTCATGCGCCGATTCGATCCGTCCTACACGGCGATGAAGGCCGAGCTCAAAAGCGGCAAATACGGCAAGCCCGTCATCCTCCACTGCGTCCATCGCAACGCCGAGGTGCCGGCTTGGTTCGATGC
>CAZNZI010000517.1:0-2338 GCA_964577475.1 uncultured Rhodospirillaceae bacterium | reverse complement strand
GGAACATCTGTTCGAGAACGTCCGCCACGATGACGATCCGGGCGCCCGGATCGGCATTGAGGAACTCCCGGAGCGCATCCCACCCCTCTTCGGCTGCGGCTTCGGCGAAGACGGCATCGACCACCTGACCACCGCGGACTTGAACGAGCGTCGCGCCTTCATCGCCGATATTGAGGATGAAGCTGTTGCTTCGGTCCTGAAGGCCCATCAAGGCCGCGATCGGCGCGACCATCCGGCCGATCTTCGACGCGGCGATCTGCGCTACCGCATTCTGCACGGCCGGAATCGATGTGAGGCTGGACAGGGAGAGCCGGGCCATGCGTTCAACCACCCATCTTCGCCATACCGGAGTAGATCGGGCCGATAACGCCGGCCACGATCCAACCCATCATCAAGCCGGCGAAGACGGTCAGAGTCGGCTCGATCATCGCGATCATGGAATTCACCGCTTCTTCGACGTCGCGGTCATAGAACTCGGTGACGTTCTCCAGCGTCTCGCCCAAATTGCCGCTGTCCTCCCCGATCTTCACCATGCGGATGACCAGGGTCGGGAATTCTCCGGTGTCCTTCAAGCCGTTCGACAAGGCATTGCCTTCCTGCACTGTCGTCCTGACGGAGCCGATCGACTCGGCCAGAACCAGATTGCCGACGACTTTCTGCGCCGTCTCAAGGCAACTGAGAATGGGCACGCCGCTTTGGAACATCGTCGCGAAAAAGTGTGCGAACCGGGACAGTGAAATCTTGCGCAACACCGGACCGAACATCGGCACGCGCAGTTTCAGATAGTCGACACGCCGCGCCATGTCCTGGGAAGACCGTGCCAGCGCGTTGAGGCCGACCACCGTGCCGATCGGCGCCGCTATGAACACCCACCAGAACTGCTGCACGAAATCGGAAGTGGCGATCAGCGTCAGGGTGATGAACGGCAGCTTCTGCCCGTTGGACGCTAGGAAGCTCGTCACCTGCGGGACGACCGAAGTCATCATGAACAAGAAGAGGCCCAGAATGACGACCAACATAAAGCTGGGATAACGGACCGCTTTTTTGATCTTGCCGTTGATCTCGTCGACCCACTTCAGGTGCTTGATCAGCTGCGAGAAGGATTCGACCAGGTTGCCGCTGGCCTCGCCGGCGGCGATCAGCGATTCGAACACGGTCCCGAACACGCGCGGATGCTTGCCGAAGGCCTCGGAAAGCGCACTGCCTTCGCTGACATCCTGGTAGATTTCCGAAATCAGGTCGCGCAGCCGGCGCTGATCGGTCGAGTCGCGAACGTCGGCGAGGCTTTCCATCAGGCCGACACCGGCCGCCTGAAGCTGCTGCACATGGAGACAGACCTGGATCAGGTCGCGGTTTTTGATCTTCGGCTGAAACAGGGTTAGCCGGCGGCGGCCTGTATCCAGCTTGGACGAAATCAGCTCGACGTTGAGCGCCTTGAGGCGCTGATACAGATCGATGTCGTTGTTTGCGTTGAGCTGACCGGAAACTCGTTTGCCGCGCTCGTTGATGCCTGAATAGCTGTAGCTGGGCATGGCTGTTCCTTAGAGCCGCGACGTCACGTCGACGGTGCGCATCAGCGCTTCCAACGTCGTCTGGCCCGCCAGAACCTTGCCGAAACCGTCTTCGGCCAGTGGGACGAAGCCATGCTTGCGGGCTTCGGCGCGCACCTGCACCAGCGAAGCGCCGTTGATGATCATTTCGTCGATCTCGCCGTTGAACGGCAGGATTTCGTGCACCGCGAGGCGGCCCTTATAACCGGTGAAACGGCATTCCTCGCAACCCGCCGGCGCATTGATCATCGGCGGATTGGCGGGATCGATACCGAAGATGCGGCATTCTTCGGCGGTCGCCGGTCGCTGCTTCCCACAATTCTTGCAGGTCCTGCGGACCAGACGCTGGGCGATGATGCCGATGATATTGCCAGACAACAGACCATGTTCCAACCCAAGGTCGTGCAGACGCGGGATGGCGGAAGCGGCATCGTTCGTATGCAGGGTCGAATAGACCTGGTGACCCGTCATGGCGGCGCGCAAAGCCATCGAGGCCGTAGCGTTATCGCGCACCTCACCGATGAAGATGATGTCCGGGTCCTGACGCAGCAAGGCGCGAACACCGTCGGAGAAGTTCATGCCGGTGCCTTCGCGCACCTGCGCCTGGCGGATCAGCGGCAGCTCGTATTCGATCGGATCTTCGAGCGTCATGATATTGCGCTCGAGGGTGCTGACCTTGTTGAGCACGGCATAGAGCGTGGTGGTCTTGCCCGAGCCCGTGGGACCGGTGACGATGATGATGCCCTCGGGCCGCAGCAAGAGCCGATCCAGCAGATGCATGTTGTGAT
>CAZNZI010000516.1:0-3792 GCA_964577475.1 uncultured Rhodospirillaceae bacterium | reverse complement strand
CACCGATCCATCCTGGTATGGCGGCTACATTAACTCCATCATCTATGTGGCTATGAATACGGTCATTTCCTTGACCGTGGCCTTGCCGGCGGCCTATGCGTTCTCGCGCTACAGGTTCCTCGGCGACAAGCACCTGTTCTTCTGGCTGCTGACCAACCGGATGACGCCGCCGGCGGTGTTCCTGCTGCCGTTCTTCCAGCTCTACACCACGGTCGGGCTGATGGACACCCACATCGCGGTGGCGCTGGCGCACCTGGTCTTCAACGTGCCCCTGGCGGTGTGGATTCTCGAAGGCTTCATGTCGGGCGTGCCGCGCGAGATCGACGAGACCGCCTATATCGACGGGTACCGTTTTCCGACCTTCTTCGTGAAAATCTTCGTGCCGCTGATCGCCAACGGCATCGGCGTCACGGCGTTCTTCTGCTTCATGTTCTCCTGGGTCGAGCTGCTGCTGGCCCGCACGCTCACCAACAACATGCCGATCTCGTCGATCATGACGCGCACCGCCTCGGCGGCGGGCATGGATTGGGGCGTGTTGGCCGCGGCCGGCATGCTGACGCTGGTGCCGGGCGCGCTGGTCATCTGGTTCGTGCGCAACCACATCGCCAAGGGCTTTGCCCTGGGGCGCGTCTGAGGAGGCGGCGATGGATCTCGCATGGATGGCCTGGACCTGGCAGATCGGTGTCTTCTTCGTCGCCATCGTTCTCGTCCTCTCGGTGCTGACGGTTCTGGCCGTTCGCTCGCCCGAGGCCGAGCGCGTCGGCGTGCTGCGCATCGCCACCACACGCGGCGACAGGCTGTTCGTTTCGCTGCTGGGCAGCGCCTTCATCCACTTCATCTGGCTTGCCGCGACCGGCGCCGACCTGTGGTGGGCATCGATCATCTCGCTCTTCTACGCCGCGGCTGTATTCCGCTGGGTTTGACAGGCGCGAGTGAAAGCCGCGGCGGCCATGCGCCGACCGCCCGCGGTGAACAAAAGGCGCGACACTGGAGGAGATCACCATGAGACGCACCATAGGCGTATCGGTCATGGCATTGGCCTTCGCCTTCATGACACCGGCCGCGCACGCGGACGTGGAGGCGGCCAAGAAGTGGATCGATGAGTTCCAGCCCTCGACCCTGTCGAAGGATGACCAGATGAAGGAACTCGAATGGTTCATCAAGGCAGCCGAACCGTTCAAGGGGATGGAAATCAACGTCGTGTCCGAAACGATCACGACGCATGAATATGAATCCAAGACCCTGGCCAAGGCCTTCACCGACATCACCGGCATCAAGATCAAGCACGACATCATTCAAGAAGGCGACGTCGTCGAGAAGCTGCAGACCGCGTTGCAGTCGGGCAAGTCGGTCTATGACGGCTGGATCAACGACTCCGACTTCATCGGCACCCACCCGCGCTACAACCAGACGGTCAACCTGAGCGACTGGATGGCGGGCGACGGCAAGGACGTGACCGACCCGATGCTCGATGTCGACGACTTCATCGGCAAATCGTTCACCACCTGGACCGACAAGAAGCTCTATCAGCTTCCCGACCAGCAGTTCGCGAACCTCTACTGGTTCCGCTACGACTGGTTCACCAATCCCGACATCAAGGCCAAGTTCAAGGCCAAGTACGGCTACGAACTGGGCGTGCCGGTCAACTGGTCGGCCTATGAGGACATCGCCGACTTCTTCACCAACGACGTGAAGGAAATCGACGGCGTCAAGGTCTATGGCCATATGGACTACGGCAAGAAGGACCCGTCGCTCGGCTGGCGCTTCACCGATGCCTGGCTCTCGATGGCCGGCAACGGCGACAAGGGCATTCCCAACGGTCTGCCCGTCGACGAATGGGGCATCCGCATGGAAGGTTGCCGCCCGGTCGGCTCGTCGGTCGAGCGCGGCGGCGACGTCAACGGTCCGGCCGCCGTCTACTCGATCGAGAAATATCTCGAATGGCTGAAGAAGTATGCCCCGCCGCAGGCGCAAGGCATGACTTTCTCCGAGGCCGGTCCGGTGCCGGCGCAGGGCAACATCGCTCAGCAGATCTTCTGGTACACCGCCTTCACCGCCGACATGGTCAAGCCTGGCCTGCCGGTGATGAACGCCGATGGCACGCCGAAATGGCGCATGGCTCCGTCGCCGCATGGCGCGTACTGGAAGGAAGGGATGAAGCTCGGTTATCAGGACGTGGGCTCGGCTACGTTGCTGAAGGCGACGCCGATCGAGAAGCGCAAGGCCGCCTGGCTCTATCTTCAGTTCATCGTCTCGAAGACGGTGTCGCTGAAGAAGAGCCATGTGGGTCTGACCTTCATCCGCGAGTCGGACATCTGGGACAAGTCGTTCACCGAACGCGCACCCAAGCTGGGTGGTCTGATCGAGTTCTACCGCTCGCCCGCGCGCGTGCAGTGGACCCCGACCGGCGTGAACGTGCCCGACTATCCGAAGCTGGCGCAGCTTTGGTGGCAGAATATCGGCGATGCCTCCTCGGGTGCCAAGACGCCGCAGCAGGCGATGAACGCACTCGCGGCGGCCCAGGACTCGGTGCTCGAACGCCTGGAGAAGTCGGGCGTGCAGGGCGACTGCGGTCCGAAGCTCAACAAGAAGGAGTCGGCCGAATTCTGGTTCGCCAAGTCCGAAAAGGACGGCAACATCGCGCCGCAACGGAAACTGGCCAACGAGAAGCCGAAGCCGGAGACGATCGACTACGACACCCTGATCAAGTCGTGGCCGGCGACGCCGCCAAAGAGAAACTGAGCGTAACACGTTCCTCTCCGTAGTCCTCCCTGGCCGGCGGGTGCCACTCCCGCCGGCCACTCTTTTTCGAGTGCCGGGGAGGCTTGCCAAGCACCGGACCAGGGGCTCACACTCGATGCAATGCGCCGCGACGAGGCGCCCCGGGAGTGACTGTCGCCGATGACGACCCACATCCTTGCCGTCGATCAGGGAACGACCTCGACGCGCGCGATTCTGTTCCGCGATGATCTGTCGGTCGCCGCGATCGCACAGGAAGAATTCCCGCAACACTACCCGGCCTCGGGGTGGGTCGAGCACAATCCCGAAGATCTGTGGCGGACGACGCTCTCCACCATGCATGGCGCGGTCACCAAGGCCGGCGTGCCCGCATCCGCCATCGCCGCCATCGGCATCACCAACCAGCGCGAGACGACGCTGCTCTGGGATCGCAAGACCGGGCAGCCGATCGCCAATGCCATTGTCTGGCAGGACCGCCGCACCGCCGATCATTGCGCGCGGCTCAGGGCGCAAGGCGCCGAGCCGATGATGACGGCGAAGACCGGCCTGGTGCTCGATCCCTATTTTTCGGCCACCAAGATCGCCTGGCTGCTCGATCATGTTTCCGGCGCGCGGGCGCGGGCGGAGAAGGGCGAACTGGCCTTCGGCACGGTCGACACCTTTCTGATGTGGCGCCTGACCGGCGGGCGCGTTCATGCCACCGACGCCACCAACGCGGCGCGCACGGCGCTGTTCGATATCCGCCGCGGCGCCTGGGACGAGGAACTGTGTCGCCTGTTCGGCGTGCCGATGGCGGTGCTGCCCGAGGTGAAAGACTGTGCTGCCGATTTCGGTACGACGGCCGAAGGTCTCGACCGGCCGGTCGCGATCCGCGGTGTGGCCGGCGATCAGCATGCGGCCACGGTCGGGCAAGCCTGCTTCGCGCCGGGTATGGCCAAGATCACCTACGGCACCGGCTGCTTCGCGGTTCTCAACACGGGATCTGAACCGGTCGCCTCGAAAAACAAACTGCTGACCACGATCGCCTACCAACTTGCGGGAAAGCGGACTTAC
>CAZNZI010000515.1:0-6645 GCA_964577475.1 uncultured Rhodospirillaceae bacterium | reverse complement strand
GGCCGCTCGCTGATCGTACGCATCAACGACCGCGGCCCTTACGCCCATAACCGCATCATCGATCTCTCGCGCCGCTCGGCGCAGCTCCTTGGTGTGATCGACCACGGTACGGCACGCGTGCGTGTGCAGATCATGGCCGACGACAGCCGTCAGCTCGCGATGCAGATGAAGGGCCAGCAGCCCGCCGAGACGGTCGCCTCGGCCGCCGTGCCCCGCGACAAGGTGCAGGCCGAGACGCTGCCAGCGCCGGGCAGCAAGGAAAAGCCGAAAGTGGTGGCAGCCTCGCCGCCACCGAAGCCAGCCGTATCTGCAGCGCCGCCACCGTCCGCACTCGACGGCGCACAACTGGCCAAGCAGAACGTGCAGACCGTGCCGGTGAAGGCGACGCAGATTTTCATCCAAGCCGGCGCGTTCCAGCGTTATGACAACGCGAATCGCCTCAGCGCCACACTTTCGCCACTCGGCCCTACGAATGTCACACAGGTCGATACCAAGGCCGGCCCGATGTTCCGGGTGCGTCTGGGACCGCTCAAGACCGTTAACGAGGCCGACGCTTTGTTGGAACGGGTGATCGGCGCAGGACATCCCGAAGCGAAGATCATCGTCGACTGACCGTCTGCGCCGCTTGGCGCTGCACGAAGGAAGCAAGGAGAGAATGGCTATTTCCCTGATGAATGCGCGCCGCCCCGCGGCGGCTCTGGCCCTGAGCGCAATCCTGGCGATGGGCTTGATCGGCGCCTCCGTTTCCAGCGCCGCCGCCGATACCATCACCACGGCGGCCAAGCAAGCGATCGTCATCGACTTCAACACGGGCGCGGTTCTGCTCGACAAGAATGCCGAAGACCAGATGGTCCCGTCATCGATGAGCAAGCTGATGACCGTCTACCTCGTCTTCGACCGCCTGAAGAAGGGCTCGCTCAAACTCACCGACAAGCTGACCGTCAGCGAAACGGCCTGGCGCCGGCATTACAAGACCGGCGAGTCGCTGATGTTCTTGCCGGTGAACTCACAGGTAACGGTCCAGGAGTTGCTGCAGGGCGTGATCGTGCAGTCGGGCAACGATGCCTGCTCGGTGCTGGCCGAAAGCATCGCGGGCAGCGAGTCGGCCTTTGCCGATCTCGAAACCAAACGTGCCGCCGAAATCGGGCTCGTCCATAGCCAGTTCAAGAATGCGAGCGGCGTGCCCGAACCGGGACACTACATGACGGCGCATGACCTTGCGACCCTGGCCACGCGCTTGATCAAGGACTTCCCCGAATACTATCCGATGTTCGACGAGCGGAAGTTCTCTTTCAACGGCATCGGCCAGGACAACCGCAATCCGCTGTTCTACCGCAATGTCGAAGGCGCCGACGGTCTCAAGACCGGCCATACCGAGGACGGCGGCTACGGCGTCACCGGCACGGCAATGCGGAATGGCCGCCGCGTCATCGTGGTGGTCAACGGCTTGCCGAGCATCAAGGCGCGCGCCGACGAATCGCAGAACCTGATCGAATGGGCGTTCCGCGAATTCCAGGACCGGCATCTGGTGAAGACCGGCGATTCGGTCGCCGACGCCCCTGTGTGGCTGGGCCAGGCGCCGACCGTGCCGGTGACCGTGGCCGACGATGTGTTCGCCACCGTGCCGCGCGCCAGCAACAACGACATCAAGGTCACTGCCGCCTATGACGCGCCGATCCCCGCCCCGGTGAAGAAAGGGCAAAAGATCGGTACGCTCTCCATCGAAGTGCCGAACATGGGCAAACAGGAAGTGGCGCTGTTGGCGGGTGCGGACGTCGAACGGCTCGGTGCCTTCGGCCGCGTGATGGCCGCGGCCAAGCATCTGCTGGGCGGCGGCTAGGCCTCCGATGGCGCAAGGTCGCTTCATCACCTTCGAAGGGGGCGAAGGAGCGGGCAAGTCGACGCAGATCAAGTTGCTGGCGGAAACGCTGCGGCAGCGCGGCCTGTCCGTCGTCACCACACGCGAGCCCGGCGGGTCGCCCGGCGCCGAAGATATTCGCCGCCTCTTGGTCGAGGGCGAGGCCGGCCGCTGGGACGCCGTCACCGAGGCGTTATTGCATACCGCCGCCCGGCGCGAGCACGTCCAGAAGACCGTCAAGCCGGCACTTGCCCAGGGCAACTGGGTCCTGTCGGATCGCTTCGCCGACTCGACCGTCGCCTATCAAGGTTACGCCCAGGGCGTGCCGCTGGACGATCTGGCAAAACTCTACGACGTGGCGGTCGGCGATTTCGAACCCGATCTCACCCTGATTCTCGACATGCCGGTGGAGGCGGGGCTCAAACGCGCCAAATCCCGCGGCGGGGGTGAAGACCGTTATGAACGGATGGGCACCGAATTCCACGAACGGATGCGCCGCGGCTTCCTTGAAATCGCCCAGAGCAATCCGCAGCGCTGCTTGATCATCCCCGCGGAAGGTTCGGTCGGTTCAGTCCAACGTGCCATCCTGGCAGCGGTCGACCAGCAGCTAGGCGCGTAGGAAACGCAGCAGCACATCAGCCGTCTCGCGCGGCGCAAGATCGATGAAGAAATGCCCGCCGGGCATAGTCTGCCCGCGCACATCGGCACAGCGTTCGCGCCAGGTGGCGGTGACATCGAAGTTCTTCGCCATCAGCCCTTGAGCGCCGAACATCACCAAGACCGGGCATTCGACCTTGCGGGCGATATCGGCACCATCGTGCTCCAGATCGATACTGGCTGCGGCGCGGTAGTCCGAAACCGAACCGTGAATCATCGCCGGGTCGCGCCAGCAGCGGCGGTATTCGGCCAGCTGCTCGGGATCGAACGCATCCAACCCGGCCGCTCCCCACCCCGCCAGCAGAGTCTGGTGAAAGAAATCGGGATTGGCGCCGATCATGGTCTCGGGGAAGGGTTCCGGCTGCGACAGGAAATACCAATGCCAATAGGCGCCGGAGAGATGCCGGTTGGTCTCCATGAACATCTTGTAGGTGGGTACGATGTCCATCACGGTGAGGGTCTCGACCATATCGGGCTGGTCGAGGGCCATCCGGTGCGCCGTCCGGCCGCCGCGGTCATGGCCGACAACCTGGAACTTGCCGAGGCCCAGCTTCTGCATCAGCCCAACCTGATCGGCCGCCATCGCACGAAAGGCATAGTTCGACCTGTCGGGCGCACAGCGCGGTTTCGACGAGTCGCCATAGCCGCGCAAATCGGGGCAGACCACCGTGAACCGCTCGGCCAGCATTGGCGCGACCTTGGCCCACATGGCCATGCACTGCGGATAACCGTGAAGCAAGAGGACGGGCGGGCCTTTGCCGCCGATCGCATGATTGATCTCGATCTCGCCGATTGACACTTTGTTGCGCTTGAAGCCCTCGAACAGTGCCATTTCCGCCATCCCCGGATTCGTATGCGCGATCAGCTTAGACGCTTTCCCCAAATACGATAAAGTGACCTTATGGCCCTTGCTCCCGAGCCCCTCGAACCGCGGCTGACGACCGACCTGATCGGTCATGACGCTGCCGAGAAGCAGTTCCTCGACGCCTGGAACAGCGGCCGGCTGGCTCATGCCTGGCTGATCGCGGGACCACGCGGCATTGGCAAGGCAACCTTGGCTTATCGGATCGCCCGGTTCGTCCTGTCGGGTGGCGGTGGCGACACGGGCGGGCTGTTCGGTGGGGGCGGGCCGGACAGTCTGACGGTGCCTTCCGACCATCCCGCCGTCCGGCGCATCGCTGCCAACGGCCATCCCGATCTGCGCGTGATCGAGCGCGGCTGGTCGGCCGACGGCAAGAAGCGGCAAAGCGAAATTCCGGTCGATGCCGTGCGGACCATCGGCGGTTTCCTGGCGTTGACTCCGGCAGAGGGCGGGTGGCGTGTCGTGATCATCGATGCCGCCGACGAACTCAATCGTTCCGGTGCCAACGCGATCCTCAAATTGCTCGAGGAACCACCGAAGAACGCACTGATCCTGATGATCTCGCACAGCCCCGACAGGCTTCTGCCCACCATCCGCTCGCGCTGCCGGCGGCTGATGCTGCGGCCGCTCGCCGAAGACATCGTGGTCAATCTGCTGCGCCGGCGTTTGCCCGAGATGAGCGAGGCCGATGCGCAGGGCGTGGCGCGAATCGCCGAGGGCAGCATCGGCCGCGCGCTCGATCTCGTCGAAGGCGAGGGGCTGGCGCTCTACAAGAGCATGATCGAGCTTCTGGGCGGCCTGCCGCGCATGGACGTCAATGCACTGCATAGCTTCTCGGACAAGGTCGGCGGCGACGAGGAAAAGAGCCGGACGGTCGAAAGCCTGTTCCTGCGCTGGCTGGCCGTGACGGCGGGGCGGGGCAACGCCGCCGCCGAAGTGGTGGCCGGCGAGGCGGCCCTGGGCCAGCGGCTGCTGGCTGCCACCGGTAAGGACCGGTGGCTTGAATTGTGGGATAAGGCCGTCCGCGCCTTCGAACGCAGCGAGGCCGTCAATCTCGACCGCAAGCAGGTGCTTTTGAACACCTTTCTGTCGTTGGAGCGGGCCGTCCGTCCGTCTTGACAGGCGGCCCCGCGCACAACACTCTGCCGGGCTTCACCGGAGCAGAAAATGGCCGAAAAGCCGCGTTATTACCTCACCACGCCGATCTACTACGTGAACGACAGCCCGCATATCGGGCACGCCTATACCACGCTCGCTTGCGACGTGCTGGCGCGCTTCAAGCGGCTGGACGGCTATGAGGTCAAGTTCCTCACCGGCACCGACGAGCACGGGCAGAAGGTGCAAAAGTCGGCCCAGGCCGCCGGCGTCGATCCGCAAGCTTTCACGGACCGCGTGTCGCAGAATTTCCGCGACCTCGCCAAGGCGATGAATTACTCCAACGACGATTTCATCCGCACCACCGAACCGCGGCACTTCAAGTCGTGTCAGGCGCTGTGGAAGGAAATCGCCGCGCGCAAGACGCCAAAGGGCAACGACAATATTTATCTGGCGTCCTATGGCGGCTGGTATTCGGTGCGCGACGAGGCGTTCTGGGGCGAGGACGAGCTGGTCACCGGCACTGACGGCAAGAAGACCGCGCCGACCGGCGCGCCGGTAGAATGGGTCGAAGAACCCAGCTATTTCTTCCGCCTGTCGGAATGGGGCGACTGGCTGCTGGAGTTCTATGAGAAGAACCCCGACTTCATTGCGCCGACCAGCCGCCGCAACGAAGTGATCAGCTTCGTGAAGGGTGGCCTGCAGGATCTCTCGATCTCACGCACCACCTTCAACTGGGGCGTGCCGGTGCCGGGCGATCCGGCGCATATCATGTATGTCTGGCTCGACGCACTGACCAACTACATCACCGCCGTCGGCTATCCCGATACCAAGGGCGAGTTCGCGCGCTTCTGGCCGGCCGATCTGCACATGGTCGGCAAGGACATCCTCCGCTTCCATGCCGTTTATTGGCCGGCCTTCCTGGCTTCGGCGGGGGTCGCCGTCCACCGGCGCGTCTTCGCCCATGGCTGGTGGACCAACGAGGGCCAGAAGATATCGAAGTCGCTCGGTAACGTGATCGATCCGCTCGCCCTGAAGGACAAGTATGGGCTCGATCCGGTGCGCTACTTCCTTCTTCGCGAAGTGCCGTTCGGCAATGATGGCGACTTCTCGAACCGCGCGATGATCAATCGCATCAACAACGATCTGGCCAACGGTCTTGGTAATCTGGCCCAGCGCACGCTCTCGTTCATCGCGAAGAATTGCGATGCGCGGGTGCCGGTCGCGGTGGCACTGACCGACAAAGACAACGCGCTGCTCCAAGCCGCCACGGCCCTGCTGCCGCAGGTCCGCGCCGCGATCGACAAGCAGTTGTTCCACGAGGCGCTGGAAGCGATCTGGGTCGTGGTGCGCGCCGCCAATGGCTATATCGACGAACAGGCGCCCTGGGCGCT
Source organism: uncultured Rhodospirillaceae bacterium (assembly GCA_964577475.1). Taxonomy (GTDB): domain Bacteria; phylum Pseudomonadota; class Alphaproteobacteria; order Rhodospirillales; family Magnetospirillaceae; genus JASHSH01. The sequence goes on along the minus strand of CAZNZI010000515.1, from coordinate 779 downwards.
GCGCAAGACCGATCCGGCGCGGATGGGAACGGTGCTCTATGTCCTGGTCGACGTGATCCGGCGCGTGGCTTTGCTGCTGCAGCCGGTGATGCCCGATTCGATGGCCAAGATGCTCGACCAGTTGGCCTTGCCCGAAACGGCGCGCAACTTCGTGGCATTCAACCGCGAGATGACGGCGGGCACACCGCTGCCCGCACCGCAGGGCGTGTTCCCGCGCTTCGTCGAGGAAGGCGCCGCTTAGCCTGCTGCCAGGGCGTAGAGCTGCCGCGCGCCTGAGGGCAGGGGATTGAGGCCCCAGGTCGTCCCGCCGTCGCGCGACCAGAACACTTCGCCGCTTTTGACGCCGCAATAAACGTGATCGGGCCGCGCTTCGTCGATGGCGACGGCGAACACGGTGTTCTTCACGGGCGCGCCGAGATCGACCGGCCACCAGTTGACGCCGAAATCGGTGCTGCGGAACAAGGCGCCCTTGTCGCTTTCGAATGCCGCGCCGAGGCCGAGATAGAGCACATGCGGATCGTCGGGCGCGATCACCAATTCGCGGCAGTAGGGGCGCTTCCCCGTCGCCGAGGGCGGCACAGCCAGCGTGCCCCAATGGTCGCCGGCATCGCGGCTTCTGAACATGCCAATGCGGCCGATCGTGCTGACCACGCCCTGATGGGCGGGGCTGACGACGATGCGGTGTAGGTCGAGCGCGTCATCGGTCACATAAAGCCCATCGGTCACGTTGACCCAGCTCTCGCCGCCATCGCGGCTGCGAATCACGCCCCCCACCTCGA
>CAZNZI010000514.1:0-2846 GCA_964577475.1 uncultured Rhodospirillaceae bacterium | reverse complement strand
CTGCGCGTCGACATGCGAATCGAGATCAAGCGCTTGCATCACCAGACCGGCGCGACGATCGTCTATGTCACTCATGACCAGATCGAGGCGATGACATTGGCCACGCGCATCGCCGTTCTGAAGGACGGCGAAATCCAGCAGGTGGGTGCGCCCAGCGAGATCTACAACACGCCCGCCAACCTGTTCGTCGCCGACTTCATGGGGTCGCCTTCGATGAACCTGCTGAAGGGGAAACTCGCGAAGAACGGCGGCACGACCTCGATCCTCTTCGAACGCGACGGTGCTGCGCCGGTCCAACTGGCGGTACCGCCAAATGCGGTTGTAAGCGGCTTGGCCGACGGCGCGGCTGTCATTCTCGGTATCCGGCCGGAAGCCGTGAGCGATCCCGAGAGCGTGGATCGTCATGCCAAGGCGGTGACGACATTCGACTCGATCGTCGAAATCGTCGAGCCGGCGGGTTCCGACACGTTCGTCGTCACGACGATCGCCGGTCAGGATGTGACCGCGCGCATGCGTTCGGACGTGGACGTGCGCGTGGGCAGGACCCAGGCTTTCACCCTCAACCTCGACCGGGCGGTTCTGTTCGACCCGGCAACGACGAAGCGCGTCTAAAAACCCATCTGGGCACGGCCCAGAGGGGTCAGGTCGTCGATCGTTGCCCGGCCTTTGAAGTCGACTTCGAAGTTCATCGCAGCGAAATCGGGCGGCGACCGTCCGTCCATGAAATGCGGGCGCTGCCGATCGATATAGCTGCGGTTCTTGGTACAGTCGGGACATCCACCGATATAGACGACACTGGCGTAATCGGGGCCGGCATTGATGCGCCCAACCGCGTGACAAACATCCGAATGCCAAAAGACGGCGTCGCCAGGCGCGACTTCGGGGATCGGCACTTTCCCTGCAACCAGCAGTGAATGCCACTCCTTGGTGATGTGGAGCGCACGGCCGACCTTGGCGCCGCACAGATCGTCCTCGGGCACGTCATCCTGGAGCGCGCGCAGCAGCATGAAGATGATTCCCTGGGCGATCGGCACCAGTTCGAGGGAGCCGTCATTGGGACCTTGCCGACTGAGAGCCGTCCACCCTTGATAGGTGCGAAACACGCTCGCCACGGCCGGGGTAGGGAATTCATAAGTCTCCAGCCGGTGGCTGGCATCGAACGGATCGTAGTTGCGCCAGTCGCCGGCGAAGACACGCTCGTAGACGCGCTGGTACCCCGGATCGATCCAGCGCTCGACCGTGCCCGCATCCATATGGGGCGAAATCTCGAGGGTCGTATCACCGGGCTCGCGGCGGCGCACGCGGTCGGCATAGGCAAGCTGAAGGTCGGGGTTGAACACGCCGTCGTACCGCGTCCACAAGCGGTCGAGATAGGCGCGGGTTTCGGCCAGCTTCGGGTCCTGGCGGGCCATCACTTGCGGCTTTGACCAGTACACGTTGAACATCTGCTGCTTGCCGCTCTTGGTCTTCACTTCGGTGAAGTATTTGTCCATGTTGCCGCGCTCGGCCCAGCACTTCTCGTAGTGGTTCGCCTCAAGATATTCGCCTACTTCGTTGAACCAGCCGCTCGCCACCGCGCGCGGAAACACCCCGCGAACGATGGCGCAGCCGGTCCGCCGGATCGCGGCGCCCGCTTCAGGCGCGACCGTGCCGGTGCGGATCGCCTCATAGCTGATTTCGGGAATCACCGGACGCCCGGCGGCGCTTGCCGCCTGAATCGCGTCGACCGCGCGCTTGATCTGGTCCGAAACCTCGTCGAAGGCGCGCTTCAAAGTATCGCGCCGCGGTGCGAGAGACCGCTTGAAGGCGACGATCTTGTCGCTGACATCGAACGTGCCGGCCGTCCTGTCTTCCATCATGGCCTTCCTCCCGCCGGATAAGCGCTTTCGTTTAGTTTAGGCCGGGTGTCGGGCGCTCACCAGGGCGTCGTAATTTTGATCGCCTTGCGGTTCTCGGCAATAAAAAGAGATGGGAGGAAGCGGGAGAGGAAGGTGAATTCATTGTAGCAATGCTGCAGAAGTGCCTGGCCGAAAGCGTCGGGGAAACGCCGTTCCATCTCGGCTGGAGCGATCGTACCGGCCATATCCTGGCCGACATAGAAATGGCTGCGCAGCGCCAGGCCCCAGGGGGTATCGCGGCCGATATGGAGCAGCCGGCCGCCCAGCACGGCGCCCTTCGCGTTCCGCTTCGGATTGTGGCTGTATCCCGAATGTGCGCAGACGGCCGCACTCACCGCGCCCGACTCGCGCGCCGCCCGGTAGGCCTTCGCGTCGAAGAACTCGGTCGGATCGCGGAATTGGATCGAACGCTCCTCGGCGGGAAAGCCGGTGAACTCCTCGAGCGCCACATGGATCGAGCCGACATGGGTACCTTGCCGGGTTTCGATCCAGCGGCTGGAAATGTGATCGACCGGATGCCACCAGATGTACTGCTGCGTATCCGGCTGGAAGCGAAACCACCATTCAAGCATCTCGCCCGTGCAGCCGTGCATATCGGTGCGATTGGCCACATGCAGTACGCCGTCGGGCAATCGCTCGTATCCCACCTCCAGCGGCATGGGGGCGGGGTCGAGCAGGGGGTGAACCTCGGTCAGGCGCATCACGGCGCTCACCAGGGCGTCGTGATCTTCACCGTCTTACGGTTCTCGGCGATGAAAAGGGAGGGCAGGAAGCGCGACAGGAAGGTGAACTCGTTATAGCAGTGTTGGAGCAGTGCGATTCCGAATTCGGTGGGGAAAGCCTTCTCCACCTCGGCCGGCTTCATGCCCAGCGCCGGCAGGTCCTGGCCCATGTAGAAATGGCTGCGCAGCGCGAGACCCCAAGGCGCATCGCGGCCGATATGAAGCA
>CAZNZI010000513.1:0-3199 GCA_964577475.1 uncultured Rhodospirillaceae bacterium | reverse complement strand
TGCTGATCTTCCGCGCCATCGTGAACATCCTTATCCTGCGCTACTCGCTGGAAATGGCGCTCTCCTCGGGCGACAGCCGGCTGTGGGACTTTCTGGGCGACGGCACCATCTTCGGCATCCCGTCGAATATTCTCGTCCTGCTCGTGATCGGCGTCGCCGGGCATATCATCCTGAGCCGCGGCCGGCCCGGCTGGTATATCGCGGCGATCGGCGCCAACCGCCGGGCCGCGCGCCATGCCGGCATTCCGGTCGAGCGTCATCTGTTCATGACCTATGTCGTGTCCGGCGTGCTCTCGGCGATGGGCGGCGTGCTCTATGCCGCGCGCCTGAACAGTCCCAGTTCCGACACGGGCGTCGGCATGGAGGTGCTCGCGCTGACGGCCGTGGTGCTCGGCGGCGTCAACCTGTCGGGCGGCAAGGGGTCGATCGGCCAGTCGATGATCGGCGCGACGATCGTCCTGGTGCTCACCAATGGTCTGGTGCGCTTTGGCCTGGTCGGCGGCGCGACCTCGACCTTCCTCGGTTTCGTGACGCTGCTCGCGGTCGGCATCGACGTCAAATGGGCCAAGAACCGCCACAAGGCGATCGAGAAGATCTACGTCGTCCCGACCTATTTCAAACTGCCCGACCGGCACGACATTGCGCCCGAATCCGCGTCGCCTTATGCGCTGAACAACCGGCTGCGCGATGCCGAGGCGATCGGCCTGGGCAAGCTGGATGGGCCCGAAGACGTCATCTTCGACCGCCACGGCGCGCTCTATTGCGGCACGCGCGAAGGCTTCATCTGGCGCTTCAGCGGTCCGAACCTCGAGACGCAGGAAATCTTCGCCCGCACTGGCGGCCGTCCGCTGGGCATGGCGATCGACCGCGACGACAATCTGATCATCTGCGTCGCCGGCATGGGCGTCTACGGCGTGCGGCCCGATGCGTCGGTGTTCAAGCTGACCGACGAAACCAACCGCACGCTCGGCAAGGTGATCGACGATTCGCGCCTCTCGCTCGCCGACGATCTCGATATCGCGCCCGACGGCAAAATCTATTTCAGCGAAGCCACCTTGCGCTATACCGCCCATTCCTGGGCCACCGACGCGCTCGAAGGCCGCGGCAACGGCCGTATCATCGTCTACGATCCGGCCACCAAGAAGACGCGCACGCTGCTGCGCGACCAGGTGTTCCCCAACGGCGTCTGCGTCTCCCATGACGGGCAGTCGGTCCTGTATGCCCTGACCTGGGCCTGCAAGATCCAGCGCTATTGGATCGCCGGACCCAAGGCGGGGCAGTTGGAAACGCTGATCGCCGATCTGCCGGGCCTGCCCGACAATATCAACCGCGCCTCGGACGGCACCTATTGGCTGGCCTTGGTGGGATTGCGCACGCCCGCCTACGATCTGGCGATGGAAGACCCCGGCTTCCGCATCCGTATGATCAAGCGCATCCCGAACGACGAGTGGCTGTACCCGAACATCAACAACGGCTGCGTCGTGAAGTTCGACGAAACCGGCAAGATCGTCGAGACTCTGGGAGATATCGGGGGCAAGTCGCATCCCTCGGTCACCTCGATGCGCGAAGAGCGGGGCTACCTCTATATCGGCGGTCTCTCGAACGACCGCATCGGCCGCGTCAAACTGCCTCAGGCCGATCCCAACTGGAACGGACCCGAAGCCTATTGGGGACCGCGCGGGGGGAAGGCGTCATGAGCGGGTTGATCGGCGAAGTCGTCCGGGAACTGCTGTTCCGCAACCGCGACCGGCATGCCATCCCGGTGCTGGACGGCCCGATGCGCTCCAACACGGCGCTCGATGCGTGCCCGGTTCTGACCGATGCCATTCCGCAGCCGGACGATGTCGCGGTCACGGCCGCGGGCACCGTCTACGTCACCAGCGGCCGCAAGCTGTTCCGTGCCGCGGGCGGCGATTTCAGCCGTCTCGAAACGGCCGCCGAGTTCGACGGTCTGGCCACCGGCGTGGCGGCATTGCCGGGCGACGGCGTCGCCGTCTGCGTCGCCGGTCATGGCATCGTGCTGCTTGACGGGAAAGGCGGGCGCAAGACCGTCAACCCGCAAAGCGGCGGCCCGCTGCGATGCCCGACCGCGATCGCCGTAGGCACCCAGGGTGTGCTCTTCGTCTGCGACGGATCGGCCGATAACGGGCCCGACCGCTGGATGTACGATCTCATGGAGAAGCGGCGCAGCGGCCGCGTGCTGCGCATCGATCCGGCATCGGGCGCAACCACCGTGCTCGCCAGTGGCCTCGGTTACCCCAACGGTATTTGCGTCAGCGTCGACGGCGCCAGCCTGATCGTTTCGGAAGCCTGGACGCATACGGTTTTGCGGCTTCCGATCACGGAGGCCGGTCCGTCGCGGGTCGAACGTCCGCTGCGCAACCTCGCCGGCTATCCGGCCCGCATCGTGCGCACCGGCAATGGTTATGGCCTGGCGCTTTTCGCGCTGCGCACGCAATTGGTCGACTTCGTCCTCACCGAGGACAGTTATCGCCAGAAGATGATCGCGCGGATCGATCCCGCCTTCTGGATCGCGCCCGCGCTGCGCTCCGAAGGCCATTATCTCGAGCCCGTGCAAGGCGGCGGTTTGAAGAAGCACGGGAGCCTCAAGGCCTGGGCACCGCCACGCTCCTATGGGCTGGTCGTCTTCCTCGATGCCGAGTTCGAGGTCGTCTCGAGTCTGCACAGCCGCGTCGGCGGGGCGTGCCACGGCATCACCGGCGTCGCCGCGCAAGGCGGCAAGATCTACGTCGCCTCGAAGGGCCACGATAAGATCCTTCTGGCCTCCGACGGGAGCGTGCAATGACCGACACGGTGAAGCCGCCGATGCTCCGCGTCGCCGCCGGCAGCAAGGTCTACCAGGGCGCCCATGCGATCAAGGACGTCGATTTCAGCATCGATCAGGGCGAGATCCACGGGCTGGTGGGCGAAAACGGCGCCGGCAAGTCGACGCTGTGCAAGGCCCTGGCCGGCGCGATCACCCTGACGTCGGGCGAAATCTATCTGGACGGCGAGAAGCGCGTCTTCGAGTCGCCGGCCGATGCGCTCGAAGCCGGGATCGTGATGGTCTATCAGGAGACCAGCCTGATTCCGACGATGACGGTCGCCCAGAACGTGGTGCTGGGCCGCGAGGCCTATTTCACGCGCTTGCGCGGCATGTATATCGCCGCCCAGCAGCTTCTGCAGTCGATGAACTTCC
>CAZNZI010000512.1:0-1996 GCA_964577475.1 uncultured Rhodospirillaceae bacterium | reverse complement strand
CGGAACCCCATTCGCCGACGACGCCGATGCGGCGTCCGGCGGTGATGGCGAGGCTCACACCATCGAGGGCGCGGACACTGCCCGGCGCTTTGGTCAGGCTTTCGCGCGGCAGACGATAGTGCCGCACGACGGTATCGAGCTGAAGCAGCGGCGCGGTCATCGCACGGCCTCGCTCAAGGCCACGTCGAGCCGGATGCAGCGGGCCGCATGATCGGGACCGATACGCTCGGGTGCGGGCAGCGCGGCGTTGCACGGGTCGATCATCAGCAGGCAGCGGTCGGCGAAGGGGCAGCCCTTAGGCAGATCGGCCAGTTCCGGCACCGTGCCGGGAATCGTCTGCAGCCGCTCGCCGCGCGGGGCGCCCAGTTTGGGTCGCGCCGCGAACAAGCCCTGCGTATAGGGATGGCCCATGCGGCGAAACACCTCGGCGGTCGGTCCGCTTTCGACCACTGCGCCGCCATACATCACCATCATCCGCGCGGCATTCTCGGCGATCACGCCGAGATCGTGACTGATCAGGATCAGCGCCATCCCGCTCTCCGCCACCAGCTCGCCGATCAGGTCGAGAATCTGATTCTGGATGGTGACGTCGAGCGCGGTGGTCGGCTCGTCGGCGATCAGGATGTCGGGGCCGCAGGCGAGCGCCATCGCGATGGTCACGCGCTGCCGCTGGCCACCCGACAGTTGGTGCGGATAGGCATCGATCCTCCGCGCCGCATCGGGCAGGCCGACGCGGTCGAGCAGGCGGATCGCCTCGGTCCGCGCTGCGCCGCGCGTGACCCCACGATGAAGCAGCATCGGCTCGGCCACCTGGCGCCCGATCGTATGGACCGGGTTGAGCGCCGTCATCGGTTCCTGGAACACGACCGCGATGCGGTTGCCGCGGATGCCGCGTAGTTCGGAGTCGGGCAGGCCCACCAGATCGCGGCCGTCGAGCCGGATATGGCCTTCGACCTGCGCGCCTTCAGGGAGCAGGCCGAGCAGCGAGAGTGCGGTGATCGATTTACCGCTCCCCGATTCGCCGATCAGACCCACCGTGTCGCCGCGATCCAGCGTGAAGCTGACGTCGTGGACGGCGCGCGCCAGGCCGCGCGACGTGCGCAGGCGGACATTCAGGTTCTCGACGTCGAGCAGTGCCATCTCAGCGGCTCCGCGCCAGCCGAGGGTCGAGCAGATCGCGCAGCCCGTCCCCCAGCAGGTTCAGTCCCAGCACCGCCAGCATGATCGCGACGCCGGGATAGATGGCCAGCCACGGCGCGTCGAACATATGGGCCTGGGCGTCGTTCAGCATGCGGCCCCAGGAGGGATGCGGCGGCTGGGTGCCGAAACCGAGATAGGAGAGCGAGGCCTCAAACAGGATCGCATTGGCGAACTGGATGGTCGCCTGCACCGTCAGCGCCGAAAGAATGTTGGGCAGCACATGATCGATGGTGATACGCACGCGGCCTTTGCCCGCCGCGCGAGCCGCCGTCGCGTAGTCGCGGGCCCAGACGCTTTTCGCCGAGGCCAAGGTGACGCGGGCGAAGATCGGAATGTTGAAGATGCCGATGGCGACGATCGAAATGGCGATGCCGGGGCCGAAGGCGGCGGTGAACATGATGGCCGATAGCACGGCGGGGAAGGCGAAGGTAAGGTCGGAGAAGCGCATCACCAGCTCTTCGACCCAGCCGCCCTCGGCGGCGGCGACCGCGCCCAGAAGCGTGCCCAGGCTGACGCCGATGCCCACTGCGATCACACCGACCAGGATCGAGTTCTGCGCGCCGGCCATGGCGAGCGAGAGAATGTCGCGGCCCAACTGGTCCTGGCCGAACCAGTGCTCGCCCGAGGGCTCGGCCAGTTTGGCGGCCATGTCGATGTCGTTGGTGCCGTACGGCGTCCAGACGAGCGACACCAGCGCCACCAGCACCAGCAGGATCACCAGCACCGCACCGATCGCGAAGCTCGGGTGGCGGAAGGCGCGGCGAAGACGTTGGTTGAGGGCAGGAGCGGCGGCGTT
>CAZNZI010000511.1:0-3706 GCA_964577475.1 uncultured Rhodospirillaceae bacterium | reverse complement strand
GCAGGGCTTGGGCGAAGGCATCATTCGCCGCCTCGCGGAAGAAGGCGCCAAGGTGGTGGTGGCCGATATGAATGGCGACAAGGCGGAAACGGTCGCCGCCGATCTGCGCAAGAGTGGCGCCGAAGCGATTTCCGTGAAGGTCGATGTGGCCGAGCGCGCGCAGGTGAAGGCCATGATCGCGGCGACGGTGAAGGCCTTCGGCAGCCTCGACGTGATCTTCAACAACGCCGGCTTCAACAAGCCGGTGCCCTTCTTCGAAGTCGACGAGAACAATTTCAACTCGATCATCCGCGTCAACACGCTGGGCGTGATGATCTGCATGCAGGAAGCCGGCAAGCAGATGATCGCCCAGGGCAAGGGCGGCAAGATCATCAACACCGCTTCGATCGCCGGCCGCCAGGGCTATGCCGAGTTCGCACCCTACTGCGCCAGCAAGGCGGGCGTGATCTCGCTGACCCAGGCCGCCGCGCGCGAGATGGGCAAGAGCAAGATCACCGTCAATGCCATCGCGCCGGGCGTGGTCGTCACGCCGCTATGGGACGGGCTCGAGCAGGACATGATCGACAAGGGCGTGATCAAGAAAAAGGGCGAGTTCATCGACTCCTTCTCGGCAAACATCCTGAAGGGTTTCGCGTCGAAGCCGGTCGATCTCGCCGGCATCACCGCCTTCCTGGCCTCGTCGGAATCCGACTACATCACCGGCCAGGTGATCATGTGCGACGGCGGCATGGTTCTGGTGTAACGAGAAGAACGCGGGAGAACGCCATGAAACCGGAATGCACGCTGATCGCCTATCTCAGCGCCAAGCCCGAGAAGCGCGCCGAGCTGCTCAAGATCCTGCACGACTTCGTGAAGCCGACCCGCGCCGAGGCCGGCTGCGTGGAGTATCATCTCCATGTCAGCAACGACGATCCCAATCTGTTCGTGTTCTATGAGAACTGGAAAACGCGCAAGGACCTCGACGACCACCTGCGCATGCCCTACCTGGAAGCCTTCTGGAAGCAGCGGCTCGACCTCCTGACCAAGGATGTCGATCTCCAGTTCATCACGATGCTCAGCGAGATGTGAGCATCGGCCTTTCGGTCGAACAGGCCCGCCGGCGCAATCCGGCGGGCCTTTTTTTATGGGTCAGCCAAGACCGGTGACCACGCCGCCGTCGACGCGCAGCGAGGCGCCGGTGGTCGCGCTCGCCGCGTCGCTGCAGACATAAACGACCATATTGGCCACCTCTTCGGGCTCCGCGAGACGCCGGATCAGCGAGGTCGGGCGCGCGACGGTGAAGAACTCGGCTTCGAGCGCCTTCACCGACTTGCCGGTGCGCTTCGATTCACCCGCCAGCATCTGGGAGATACCCTCGGTGCGCGTCGGACCGGGCAGCACGCTGTTCACGGTGACGCCGGTCCCGGCGAAATCGCGGGCAAGGCCGCGCGCCACGGCGATCTGCGCCGTCTTGGTGACGCCGTAATTGATCATATCGACGGGGATCAGCAGACCCGATTCGCTCGAGATGAAGATGATGCGGCCCCAGTTCTTCTTGCGCATGCGCTGGCCATAGGCACGCGCGAGGCGAATCCCCGAAAGGACGTTGTACTCATAGAAATCGGCCCAATCGGCATCGGTGGTTTCGAAGAACCCCTTGCGCTCGTATTTACCGAGGTTGTTGACCAGGATGTCGACCTCGGGGAAGGCCTTGACGATCGCTTTGGAACCGGCGGCCGTGGCCGCATCGGCGATGATCGTCTCGAGCTTCGCGCCCTTCACCGCCTTCTGAATGCGCGCGACGGCCTTCTTCATATGGGCCTTGTCGCGGCCGTTCATGATGACCGTGGCGCCCTCGCGCGCCAAGCCTTCGGCGATGGCATAGCCGATGCCCGAACTCGAAGCCGTCACCAGGGCTTTCCGCCCTTTGATTTTCAGATCCATTTCCTGGCCTCCCTTGCGTACCGCTGATGGCGTTGCATTACGCAAAGTCTATGCCATATCCGCGGCCCGTTGAACCTCCGGACCGCGGCACAAGGGCATCAGGCGGCGATCAGGCCGGTTTGACCTTGGTCTTCACGTTCTGCTGCATCATGACCATGATGCTGGAATAGTCGTTCTTGCCGTAGCCGGCGTCGCAGTGCAGCCGGTACATGTTGGTGGCGATCCCGCCCAGCGTGGTCACCACTTTCGATTCGTTGGCGAGCTGGGACGCCAGCAGCATGTCCTTCAACTGGAACTCGGTGCGGAAGCCGCCCGTGTAACCGCGCGCCGAGGGAACGCCTTCCATCGTATCGGGATAGGGGTTGAGGCGCTGGAGCGCGAAGCAGTTACCCGAGCTCGTCTTCATGATGTTCGAGAGCACGTTCGGATCGAGTCCGTTGGCGACGCCGAGCGCCAGCGCTTCGGCCGCGCCGATCATGCAGATGCCCGAGAGCATGTTGTTGCAGATCTTGGCCGTCTGGCCCGCACCGCTCGGCCCCGCATGAACCAGATTCTGCCCCATCGCCTGGAGGATCGGCCGGGCGCGTTCCATGTCCTCGGCATCGCCGCCCACCATGAAGGTCAGGCTGCCGGCTTCAGCGCCAGTGGTACCGCCCGAGACCGGCGCGTCAATCATCTTGAAGCCGCGCTTCTTCACCTCGGCCGCCAACTCGCGCGTGACCGAGATCGAGATGGTGCTGCTGTCCATGAACAGTGCACCCTTGGGCGCATGGTCGAGCAGCTTGCCTTTGCCGACATACATGTCCTTCACATGCTCGCTGGTCGGCAGCATGGTCATGATGATCTAGGCATCCTTGAGAGCATCGATCGCCGTCGGCGCGGCCTTGCCGCCGTTCTGGACCAGATAGTCCATCGCTTCTTTCTGAAGATCGAAGCCGGTGACCTGATGGCCGGCCTTGGCCATGTTGCGGCCCATGGGCTTGCCCATATTGCCGATGCCGATGAGGGCGACGCGCATGTTCTTTTCCTCCCTGCTCCGCCGGTTCAGACGCCGGGCGTGCCGTAATTGATGATGACCGTCTTCGACCAGGTGAAGTGCTCCACCATGCTTTCGAGCGACAGTTCGCGGCCGATGCCGCTGATCTTGGTGCCGCCGTATTCGACACTGGCTTCCGCCACCGAGAACTGATTGACCTGCACGAAGCCGGCCTGGATCTTGTCGATGAACTCCATCGACCGCGCGAGGTCGCGCGTCCACAATACGGCGGCGAGCCCATAGCGCGAGTCGTTGGCTTCGGCCAGAACCGCGTCGAAATCTTTCCAGCGCGACACGGTCGCCACCGGCCCGAAGATTTCGTCACGGCACACCGGCGATTCGGCCGGGATGCCTTCGATCAGAGTCGGCATATAGAAATAGCCGCGGCGCAGGGTTTCGTCCTTCGGCCGCTCGCCGCCGCAGACGATCTTCGCACCCTTCGTCTCGCGCGCCATCTGCACATAGCGCTCCACACGGGCCATCTGCTCGGCCGAGATGATCGACCCGACCTCCGTCGTGTCGTCGAGCGGATTGCCCATCTTGCCTTTGTTGAGGGCGGGAATGACGCGCTTCATCACCTCGTCATAGACGGCATCGTGGATATAGACGCGCGTGCCCGCCGTGCAGGACTGCCCCTGGCGGAACAGGCGCAACCCCTGCACCACGCCCGCGACCGCCAGATCGAGATCGGCATCGGGCATGATGATGTTGGGGTTCTTGCCGCCGAGCTCGGCGGTGACCGAAATG
>CAZNZI010000510.1:0-10143 GCA_964577475.1 uncultured Rhodospirillaceae bacterium | reverse complement strand
GGGCCTTATCGCGGTGAGCGCCCTCACCCCAACCCTCTCCCGCGTGCGGGAGAGGGAGTTGCCGCCCTGCCCCTCTCCCGCACGCGGGAGAGGGAGGGACCCGCGAATAGCGGGAGGGTGAGGGAGCGCCGATATAAGACGGGACGACGAGCGGGTAAAGATCGGAGCAACACACCACCGTGGCCGGTCAGCCGATTTTTTTTAAGGGCGATGCGAAACTCAAGGCGACCGTGGAGCGCTGGCGCGCCTGGCTGACCGATGAGCGCCGCGCCTCGGTCCATACGATCGACGGCTATTGCCGCGACGTGGCCGCCTTCTTCGATCACCTGTCGGATCATCTGGGGTCCGAGCCCAGCCTCGATGCCCTGAGCGCGCTGAAGCCCGCCGACTTCAGGAGCTTCCTGGCCAAGCGTGCGACCGATGGTGTGAGCCGCAGCAGCCAGGCGCGCGGCATGTCGTCGCTGAGGAGTTTCTTCAAATTCCTCGACCGCAACGACATCGTCCACAACGCGGCGCTGGCCGCGGTGCGCACGCCCAAGCCGCCGCGTTCCGTCCCCAAGCCGCTGGCCGCCGACGAAGCGCTCGATGTGCTGAGCGCGGCCGGCGAGATGCAGACCGAGCCCTGGCAGGCGGCGCGCGACGTGGCGCTGATGAGCCTGCTCTATGGCTGCGGGCTGCGCATCGGCGAAGCGCTGTCGCTGACCCGCCGCCAGATCCCGCGCGGCGAGGCGATGACGATCACCGGCAAGGGCCGCAAGGAGCGCCTGGTGCCGCTGCTGCCTGCCGTCGTCGAAGCCGTGCAGGCCTATCTGAAGCTCTGCCCGCATCATCCCGGACCGGACGGGCCGCTGTTCGTCGGTGCGCGCGGCAAGGCGCTCAATCCCGGCGTGGTGCAGCGGCAGATGCGGCTTATGCGCGCGCGGCTGGGCCTGCCCGACACCGCGACGCCCCATGCGCTCCGCCACAGTTTCGCGACCCATCTTCTGGCCGGCGGTGGTGATCTGCGCACCATCCAGGAATTGCTGGGCCATTCGTCACTGAGTACCACCCAGCGCTATACCGAAGTCGACGCCGCCCAGATCAGCCGCATCTACAACGACGCACATCCGAGGGCGAAGGCGCGGTAACTCTTCAGCGAGACGATTCAGTCTTCACCAAAAGTCCGTCATCACCGGCCTTGTGCCGGTGATCCACGCCTTTTTAAGAATTAGCCACGAAGGCACGAAGAGACACGAAGGAAGCGAAGAAAAATACTCCTTCGCATCCTTTGCTACCTTCACTTCCTTCGTGGTGAAATCTTTAAGACGTGGATGCCCGGACGCGAGCATCACTCATGTGCCCGGGCATGACGAAAAAATAGAACGAAGCAAGCCGCCAACCTCACCCTCGTTCGATCGTCACCTTGTCCGGATAAAAGGCGACGTGCCCGGCGATTTCCTTCATCGCCGGAAAAGGCGTTTCGTAGGACCACACCGCGCCCGGGGCGGTTTCGCTGCCGTTCTTGAGATCGAAATAGCTGGCCTCGCCCTTGTAAGGGCAATGGGTCTGCTTGCTCGACTTCACATAGTGATCGAGCTTCGCATCGCCGCGCGGGATGTAGAGGACCGGCGGATAGGTCGCTTCCTTGAGTTCGAGCGCATGGCGCGTATCGGCGATCACCGCGCCTTTGAAGCGCACGACCACATGATCCGTGGTCGGCGTGATGGTAATGGGGTGATCGGGGCCGGGAACTTTCATCGGGTTCCTCCTCTGAATGACGTCATCGGATATAGGAACGCGCGGACGGTGAATCCAGACGGGGCCGTCCCCAGGCTAAAGCGGCCAGCCCCGACAATGACACGACGCCGATCGCCGCAAACGCCAGAGTCCAGGACAGGACCGACGCGCCACCGGCCGCATCGAGCACGGCGCCCTGGACCAGGGGCGCCACGAAGGCCGCCGCGAAACCGAGCAGGGAATGCAGCGCCACGGTCGCGCCCTTGCGCTTCGGATCGGCCTCCAGCATCGCGCCGGTGGTGAGCGCCGCCGAGTCGAGCATGATGAAAAGCGTATAGACGCTGGTGAGCAGCGCCGGCACCCAATAGGGTAGGCCCGAGGTGGCACCGAAAAACAACGCGATGCCGCCCGAGCCGATCATGGCGATGGCACACAGCCGCCGCCGGTCGAAGCGGATCGCGAGATCGGCGCCGGCCAGGCTGGCAACCATGCCGACCGCCGTGCCGATGGTGGCCATGGCCGACGGCGACCAGCCGATAGAGGGGCGATGCATCTGGGCGAAGGCGAGGAAACCGACGACCCAGCCGCGGAAGGCAAACAGTTCCCAGTTGTGCGCGGTGTAGGCGAGGATATAGCTCATCGCCGCGCGGTTCCTGAACACGGGCCGGAAGTCGAGCAGCGCACCGCGGTTCTCCGCGCGCTCGGGCCGGACGGACGGAACCAGAAGCGTCACGAGAAAGCCGAGCACGGCGGCGGCGGCCGAAACGCGGAACGCAGCGTGCCAACCCAGCCAGTCTCCGATGGCGCCGGCCACCGCATAGGAAAGCATCGTGCCCAGGCTGAAACTGGCCGTGTAATAGGAAATCGCCCGGGGTGAATTGACGCGATCCACCAGCGCCTTCAGCCCAGGCATATAGACGCCGCCCAGCCCGACGCCGCCCAGGAAGCGCAACACCATCGCGCTCCAGAACCCCGACGCGAACAGGTCGAAGCCGAGCGTGGCCACCGCGCAGACGGCGATACCGGCGAGGAAGACGCGCTTGGCGTCGATGCGGTCGGTCAGGCTCGAGAGGAACGGAACCGCGACGGCATAGCCGAGGAAATAGACGCCCGCGATCCAGCCGGCCTCGGTGTTGGTGAGATGCCACTCCGGCTGGAACAGCGGCACCAGCGCCGGGAAAGCGAAGACGCCCGTCAAGGTCAGCGCCTCGGCCAGGCATAGGACGGCGATGATGCGGATCGCCGCCACTGCTACGCTGCGCGGTTAGATGTGGCCACTCAAATGTGAATCGTGCGGTTGTCCACCGCCAGCGCCGCTTCCTTCACCGCTTCGGAGAGCGACGGGTGGGCGTGGCAGGAGCGCGCGATGTCTTCGGCGGCGGCGGCGAACTCGGCGCCGATCACCATCTCGGCCATCAAATCGCCAGCCTGCGGGCCGATGATATGGCAGCCCAGCACGCGGTCGGTCTTGGCGTCGGCCAGGATCTTCACGAACCCTTCGGTGTCGCCGTTGGCGCGCGCGCGGCCGTTCGCTGAGAACGGGAACTTGCCGACCTTGTACGCCGTGCCGTCCGCCTTCAACTGTTCCTCGGTCTTGCCCAGGCTCGCGACTTCCGGCGCGGTGTAGACCACGCCCGGGATCGCGTCGTAGTTCACATGGCCCGCCTGCCCGGCGATCAGTTCGGCCGCCGCCGTGCCCTCGTCTTCCGCCTTATGGGCCAGCATCTGCCCGCCGATCACATCGCCGATGGCGTAGATGCCCGGCACATTGGTGCGGAAGTGCTTATCGACGGTGACGAAGCCGCGCTTGTCCATCGCGACGCCGACTTCTTTCAGACCGAGGCCTTCGGTGAAGGGGCGCCGGCCGATGGCGACCAGCACCACATCGGCCTTGATCTCCTGTGCCGCGCCGCCCTTGGCCGGCTCGACCGTCAATGCGACCTCGCTCTTGCCGGGCTTGGCGGCCGTGACCTTGGTCGAGAGCATGAACTTGATGCCCTGCTTTTCGAAGATGCGCTGCGCCTGTTTCGAGATTTCGCCGTCTTGCAGCGGCAGCGCGCGGTCGAGGAATTCGATCACGGTCACTTCGGCGCCCAGGCGATGCCAGACCGAACCGAGTTCGAGCCCGATCACGCCCGCACCGATCACCACCATGTGCTTCGGCACCGCGGGGAGTTCCAGCGCGCCGGTGGAGGTGACGATCTGCTTCTCGTCGACCGTCACGCCCGGCAGCGGCGTCGAATCCGAACCGGTGGCGATGATGATGTTCTTGGTGGTGATGCTCTTGGCATCCTTGCCCGTCACCTCGACCTTGCCGGGTGCCGTGATCTTGCCGGCGCCGATGAGGCGCGTGATCTTGTTCTTCTTCATCAGGAAGTCGAGACCATCGGTGTTCGACTTCACCACCTTCACCTTGCGCGCCAGCATCTCAGGCAGATCGAGTTCGACCTTGCCGATCTTGATGCCGTGCGGACCGAGATGGTTCTTCGCCTCGTCATAGAGGTGCGAAGACTGCAGCAGCGCTTTCGAGGGAATGCAGCCGACATTGACGCAGGTGCCGCCGAGCGTGGCCCCCCTCTCGACCACCGCCGTGCGCTGGCCGAGCTGGGCCGCGCGGATCGCGGCGACATAGCCGCCGGGGCCACCGCCGATGACAACCACATCAAAATCCGTGTCGGCCATTTTGTCCCTCGATTCTTTATCGTCATTGCGAGGAGCGCAGCGACGAAGCAATCCAGTCTATCGAAACGCCAATCCTCAAATCTCGCGAACTTGTGCAAAGCCGGCGTATTTGATGGCCGTTGGGTTGATCGGGTCGTCCGGGCGCTCGTAGCAGGCAGCTATGTTACACGTCCCCGTCCACTCCGTATGACGCTGCGTAACCGCGACCCAAAGACCATGAAGCAAGTGGTCGGGTTGGTCCAGAAGTCCAACGGCGACAAAGCGGCCTTCCGGCTCCTTCGCTTCCGCTATCATCTTGAATGCAGGCGGTGTCTCGACAATCCCACCTTTGTCGTCGGTCCAGCCCCAACCGTAATCGGGCTGCACATCAAGCTCTACTGTGCCGCTGCGCATTCTGGATTGCTTCGTCACTGCGTTCCTCGCAATGACGAGTCACCTTCACATATCCACGAGCAGGCGCTGCGGGTCCTCGATGCATTCCTTGACGCGGACGAGGAACGATACCGCCTCACGGCCGTCGACGATGCGGTGGTCGTAGCTGAGCGCCACATACATCATCGGCCGCGCCTCGATCTTGCCGTCGGGCATGACCATCGCGCGCATCTGGGTCTTGTGCATGCCGAGAATGCCCGACTGCGGCGGGTTCAAGATCGGCGTGCTCATCATCGAGCCATAGACGCCGCCATTGGTGATGGTGAAGGTGCCGCCGGTCATCTCGTCGATGGTCAGCTTGCCTTCGCGCGCCTTCTTGCCGTAAGCGCCGATCGCCTTCTCGATGTCGCCGAAGGAAAGCTGATCGGCGTTACGCACCACCGGCACGACCAGCCCCTGCTCCGTGCCGACTGCCACGCCGATGTCGTAGAAGTTCTTGTAGACGATATCGTCGCCGTCGATCTCGCCATTGACCGCCGGCCAATCCTTCAGCGCGGCTACGCTGGCCTTCACGAAGAACGACATGAAGCCCAGCTTCACGCCGTGCTTCTTCTCGAACCCGTCCTTGAACTGGTTGCGCAGCGCCATGATCGCGGTCATGTCCACCTCGTTGAAGGTGGTCAGCATGGCCGCCGTGTTCTGGGCTTCCTTGAGGCGCTCGGCGATGCGCTTCCTGAGGCGCGTCATCTTCACGCGCTTCTCACGCTCATCGGGCGCGCGCGGCGCGGCGGGACGGGCGGCAGGCGCGGGGGCAGACGAGGCACCGAGCGCGTCGCCCTTGGTGATGCGGCCGTCCTTGCCCGTGCCGGCGATCGATCCGGCATCGAGACCCTTTTCGGTGATGATCTTGGCGGCCGAGGGCGCCGTGCCGGCCGGAATGGCCGAACCGGCGGCGGGAGCAGCAGCAGGCTTCGCAGCGGGCGCAGCAGCAGCCGGAGCCGTAGCGGGCTTCTTGGCCGGCGCGGCACCTGAACCTTCACCGATCGAACCGAGCACCGCGCCGACATTCACCGTCGCGCCTTGGGCGGCCACGATATTCGAAAGCGTGCCGGCGGAGGGTGCGTTGACCTCGACCGTGACCTTGTCGGTCTCGAGTTCGACCAGCGGCTCATCGGCGGCAACGGCGTCGCCGACGGCCTTGAACCACTTGGCGACGGTGGCTTCGGTGACCGATTCGCCCAGTGCGGGCACCACGATCTCGACGCTCATTTTCTTTTCTCCATCTGCCGATCGGTTCGGTTATTTCGCTGCAACGGGCATCGCGCCGAGCTTAGTCGCGCGGCGGAACGGCTGACGCAGATCGCCCAGCGGCGCGGTCAGCGCGTTGCTGATCAGTTCGGCCTGCTCGACATCGTGATGATGATGATCGCCGGTGGCCGCCGCCGCGGTCGGGATGCGGCCGCAATAGATCACCTGCCGCTGTTTGCGGTTCAGTTCTTCGAGGATGAAGTTGAAGCGCGGCATCGCGAAGGTCCAGGCACCCATATTGCCGGGCTCTTCCTGGCACCACACCACCTCCGCGTTGGAGTACCGGCGGATCTGGCTGGCGATGGTTTCCTTCGGCCAGGGATAAAGCTGTTCGATGCGCACCAAGGCCACGTCCTTGATGTTGCGCTTGGTCCGCTCTTCAAGCAGATCGTAATAGACCTTGCCGGAACAGAAGACGACGCGGCGCATCTTGTCGTCGGCCACCAGCGGCGCGTAGTCGAACAGCACGCGATAGAAGCGCGACTGCGGCCCGAAATCGTCGAGCGTGCTGACGCAGAGCTTGTGGCGCAACAGCGACTTCGGCGTCATCACCACGAGCGGCTTGCGGAAGTTGCGGCGCACCTGGCGGCGCAGCGCGTGATAGTAGTTGGCCGGCGTGGTGAAGTTGCAGACCTGCACATTGTCTTCGGCACAGGCCTGCAGATAGCGCTCGAGCCGGGCGGAACTATGTTCGGCGCCCTGGCCCTCATAGCCATGCGGCGCCAGCATCACCAGCCCCGACATGCGCAGCCACCGGGTTTCGCCGGCGGCGAGGAAGCAGTCGATCATCACCTGCGCGCCGTTGACGAAATCGCCGAACTGCGCTTCCCACAGCGTCAGGCCCGAGGGCTCAGCCAGCGAGTAGCCGTATTCATAACCGAGCACGCCCGCTTCCGAGAGCAGCGAGTCGATGACCTCGAAATTCGCCTGGCCCGCGCGGATGTTGTTGAGCGGCACATAGCGGCTTTCGTCTTCCTGATCGGTCAGCACCGAATGGCGCTGCGAGAAGGTACCGCGGCCCGAGTCCTGGCCCGACAGACGGATCGGCGTGCCCTCGACGGCCAGCGTACCGAAAGCCAGCGCCTCAGCCGTGGCCCAATCGAAGCCCTGGCCGGTCTCGAACATCTTTTTCTTGGCTTCCAGCTGGCGCGCGATCTTCGGATTGAGATGGAAGCCCTCGGGAATGCGCGAGAGCGCCGCGCCGACTTCCTTCAGCGCATCGACGGCGACACCGGTCCGCTCGTCGCGCATCTCTTCTTCTTCGTGCAGCGCGCCGAGGCCGGCCCACTTGCCTTCCAGCCAATCGGCCTTGTTGACCTTGAACGACTTGGCGGCCTGGAAATCGGCTTCCAGCGTCGCCTGGAAATCGGCGTAAAGCTTGTCGGCCTGCTCTTGCGTCACCACGCCTTCGTTGACCAGTTTCTGCGCGTATTGCTGGCGCGTGGTCGCGAGGCCCGCGATCTTCCGGTACATCAGCGGCTGGGTGAAGGCCGGCTCGTCGCTTTCGTTATGGCCGTGGCGGCGGTAGCACACCATGTCGATCACGATGTCGTGCTTGAACTCCTGGCGGAATTCGATGGCGACGCGCGCCACATGCACCACGGCTTCCGGATCGTCGGCGTTCACATGGAAGATCGGCGCCTGCACCATCTTCGCGACGTCCGTGCAATACGGTCCCGAACGCGAATAGCGCGGCGCGGTGGTGAAGCCGATCTGGTTGTTGATGACGAAGTGGATCGTGCCGCCCGTGGTGTAGCCCTCGAGCTGGCTCATCGCGAAACACTCGGCCACGACGCCCTGGCCCGCGAAAGCAGCGTCGCCATGCATCAGCAGGCCCATCGCCTGGGTGCGGTCCACGTTCTTCAATTGCGTCTGTTTGGCGCGCACCTTGCCGAGCACGACCGGATCGACGACTTCGAGATGCGACGGGTTGGCCGTCAGCGACAGGTGGACGACATTGCCGTCGAAGTCGCGATCGGCCGAGGTGCCGAGATGGTATTTCACGTCGCCCGAGCCCTGGACGTCTTCCGGCTGCGACGAGTTGCCCTGGAATTCCGAGAAGAGCGCCGCAAAAGGCTTCTTCATGAAATTGGTCAGCACGTTGAGGCGGCCGCGATGGGCCATGCCGATCACGACCTCCTTGAGGCCGAGCTGGCTGCCGCGCTTGAGAATCTGTTCGAGCGCCGGGATCAGCGTCTCGCCGCCGTCGAGGCCGAAGCGCTTGGTGCCGGTGTATTTGATCTGCAGGAACTTCTCGAGGCCTTCGGCTTCGATCAGCCGTTCCAGGATCGCGAGCTTGCCGCGCTCGGTGAATTCGGTCTGGTTGTTGGCCGATTCGATACGGCGCTGAATCCAGCCCTTCTGGTCCGGGTCCTGGATATGGCTGAACTCGACGCCGATCGTGCCGCAATAGGTGGCCTGCAGGATCTGCACGATCTGGCGCAAGGTCGCGCTTTCGAGGCCCAGCACGTGATCGATGAAGATCGGCCGGTCGAGATCGGCATCGGTGAAGCCGAAGAACTTGTAGTTGAGTTCGGGCGCCTCGGGACGCTTGGCGAGCTTCAGAGGATCGAGATCTGCCTGGAGATGGCCACGCGCGCGATAGGCGCGCACCAGCATCAGTGCGCGCACCGAGTCGGTGGTCGCGCGGCGCAGTTCATCGACGGTGGCGCCGCCCGTGGGCACAGCAGCCTTGTCGCCCTTCTTGCCGGCGGGCGCGGGCGCCGCCTCTTCCTTGGCGCCGATCACCTGGGCGCCGTTCCGGCCCCAGGGCGCGCCCTTCAGCTCGGCCAGAACCGCGCGGCCGTCGTCGCCGAGGCCCGCGAAGAAGTCGGCCCAGGAGGGATCGACCGATCCGGGATCGGCGGCAAAGCGCGCATAGAGTTCGGAGACGTAGATGGCGTTGGCGCCGGAGAGAATAGTGGCTTGATTCTGCTGCATGTCTGACCGCGGGCGGGGCTCATCGCCCCGTCTGCTCCCTGGTTGCCCAGAACCCGCGCCGCTTCTGGCGCGGGCGTAATCGCCGCGGGGACTAGCCCCGCAGCACCTTTAACATAGTGCTGCCGAGCGAGGCGGGCGAGTCGACCACATTGATGCCCGCGCTTTTCATCGCTTCGATCTTGTCGCCGGCGCCGCCTTTGCCGCCCGAGATGATCGCGCCCGCATGGCCCATGCGACGGCCCGGCGGTGCGGTCAACCCAGCTATGAAACCGACGACCGGCTTCTTCACCTTGCTCTTCTTGATCAGCTCGGCCGCGTCTTCCTCGGCGCTGCCGCCGATTTCGCCGATCATCACCATCGCCTTGGTGTCGTTGTCGGCCAGGAAGAGTTCCAGCACATCGACGAAGTTGGTGCCGTTGATCGGATCGCCGCCGATGCCGACGCAGGTGGTCTGGCCGAGACCGGCCGCCGTGGTCTGCGCGACCGCTTCATAGGTCAGCGTGCCCGAGCGCGAGACGATGCCGACCGAGCCCTTGGCATGGATATGGCCGGGCATGATGCCGATCTTGCACTCGCCCGAGGTGATCACGCCGGGGCAATTCGGCCCGATCAGGCGTGTCTTGCTGTTCTTCAGCGCCTGCTTCACCGGGATCATGTCGAGCACCGGGATGCCTTCGGTGATGCACACCACCAGTTCGATGCCCGCGTCGATCGCTTCCAGGATCGCGTCGGCCGCGAAGGGCGGCGGCACATAGACGACCGAGGCATTGGCCCCCGTCGCGGCACGCGCCTCATGCACCGTATTGAACACCGGCAGGTCGAGATGCTTGCTGCCGCCTTTGCCGGGCGTCACGCCGCCGACCATCTTGGTGCCGTAGGCGATCGCCTGTTCGGAATGGAAGGTGCCCTGCGCGCCGGTGAAGCCCTGGCAGAGGACCTTGGTGTCCTTGTTGATGAGAATGGACATCAGGTGGCCTCCTTCACGGCCTTGACCACCTTGGCGGCGGCATCCGCGAGATTGTCCGCGGCGATGATCGGCAGGCCCGACTGGGCCATGATCTTCTTGCCGAGATCGACGTTCGTGCCTTCGAGGCGCACGACGAGGGGCACGTTCAAACTCACCTC
>CAZNZI010000509.1:0-4741 GCA_964577475.1 uncultured Rhodospirillaceae bacterium | reverse complement strand
CTCGTTCCTGCTGCCGAACGGTCGAACTATGCGCCGGTCGCGTTTGAATTCAAATTTCAAAACCGCTCGACGCTTCTGGGGTTCGACCAGCTTTCGGATCCGATCCGGCGGGACACCGCAGAACGGTCGCAAAACGAAGGCGAACCGATCGCGACGGCGCCGATACGGCCGCCTTCAAAATCAGACTCGTCTTCGCGGATGGTCGTCTATTGGCCGGTCTATTCAGGCTCTCGCGTACCGGAGTCGTTCATCGACCGGCACACCCAATTGAGGGGGTTTGCCGTCGGGGCATTGGATCTTGAGCAACTCCTCGTCGATGCGGTCGCTCACACGCCGAATATTCCAGAGCGGATCAGCGTCCTCATCGATGCGCCTCAATCGGATCCGACGAGCGTACCGGCCGCACAATACAATCAGGGCACGAAACCCTTGATCGACAAGGTGCCGCCGCTCGGACTGCCTGCCCCAGGCGAATTGCGCCTGATCCGCGCCTTTACGGCGATCGGCCGGACCTGGACTCTGGTGTTCGATTTCCCCGCGCCGCTGATCAATGGTCTACGGACGACGACGCAGTGGGGATATTTGGCGCTGGGGCTGATCTTGTCCTTCGCCATCAGTGCCTATGTCGCGAGCCAGCAACGCCGCCAGGAAGCGATCGAAGGCTTGATCACGGAGCGGACGGCGGCCCTGAACAGCACGACGATGCGCCTCAGCGGCATGATCGAGACGGCATCGGACGGAATCATCCTGATCGATCATGTCGGAACGATTCTTCTGTTCAACGGGATGGCGGAACGTCTGTTTGGATACGATTCCGCCGAGGTCTTGGGTCTTAACGTCAAGGCGCTCATGCCGGAATCCTATGCGCGCCAGCACGATGGATACCTCGCAAATTACCAGCGCACCCGGGACGCCAAGATCATCGGCATCGGCCGCGAGGTCGTCGGGCTACGGAAGGACAAGACGACTTTCCCGCTTTACCTGGCGGTCAGCGAGGTCGTGGAGGGCGGGCAAACCGCTTACCTGGGCATCGTCCGCGATCTGACCGCGGCCAAACGCGCCGAACGCCAGATCGCCGAAGAACGCGATACGGCGCAACGTTACCTGAATGTGGCCGGCGTCCTGATCCTGGCGCTCGACGCAAAAGGCATGATCACCCTGATCAACCAGCGCGGTTGCGAAATCCTAGGCTACGACAGTGACGAGGAGCTGCTCGGCCGGTCCTGGATCGAAACCTGCATCCCCGAACACAACCGGCCGGCGCTGCACGATGCATTCAGGCGCCTCACGGCAATGGACGATGCCATCACGAATTATGAAAACACCGTTCTCACGAAGTCGGGCAAAGAACGGCTGATCGTTTTTCGCAATACGGTGCTGACCGACGGCAAGGGCAATGTAACGGGCACGCTCAGCTCCGGTGACGACGTCACCGAGCGCCGCCGCGCGGAGAGCGAATTGCTGCGCATGCAGACGCTGCTCGCCGGTATCGTCGAGTCGTCCAACGACGCCATCATCAGCAAGACCTTGGACGGCGTAGTTACGACATGGAACCCGGCTGCCGAGAATATCTTCGGCTATACGGCGGACGAGATGATCGGCAAACCCATCTCGGTGCTCGCGGCACCGGGATTGAAAGACGACATGGAGGATATCCTCGCGCGAATCAGGCGCGGCGAGCGTGTCGACCACTACGAAACCCAGCGCCGGCGCAAAGACGGGAGACTCTTGACCGTCTCGCTCTCCGTCTCGCCCATCCTCGACGACCATGGCGAGATCATCGGAGCATCCAAAATCGCCAGGGACATCACCGCCAGCCGAGCCGCGGAACTTGCTCTGCGGCGCAGCGAAGAGCATCTGGTGCGCGTCCAAAGCATCGCGAAGATCGGGTCGAGTGAATACAAGTTCAAGACCGGCGAAGCGACCTGGTCGGCGGAAATCTACCGGATGATCGGAATGCGTCCAACCGGGGATACACAACTTCCGACTTTCATGGACAAGGTACACCCCGATGACCGCGCGCGGCTGACCGAACTCGCGGCGCGGGGACGGACCGGTGCCGACGTCGAGCCTATGGAATTCCGCGTCGTCGAACCGAGTGGCGCGATTCGCTGGTATTTCCGACAGTCGCAGATCGTGCGCGACGAGAGCGGCGAGCCCTTCTCGCAGATCGCCACCGTTTTCGACATCACCGATCGCAAGGTCGCGGAAGCTGCTCGGTTGGCAAGCGAAGAACGGTATCGCCTGACCTTCGACATGGCGCCCGTCGGTATTGCCCACGTCGATCTGGAGGGACGTTTCATCCTGGTCAACCAGACCCTGTGCACCATGTTCAGGTACGGCGAGGCCGACCTGCTCAGACTCAATTTCCGCGACTTGACCCATCCCGACGACATTGAAGTTTCCGATGGACATACGACCCGTCTGCTCGCCCGCGAAACGTCATCGCTTTCCTGGGAGAAGCGGTTCCTGCGCCATGATGGCGATGTCGTCTGGTGCCGCCTGACCAGCACCCTGACGACGGGCGACGAGAAAACACCCCCTCACTACATCACCGTCTACACGGATGTCACGGCGGCCAAAAAGAATGAGATCAAGCGTGCCGACCTCGAAGCACAATTGCATCAGGCGCAGAAGATGGAAGCGGTGGGCCGCCTGACCGGCGGCGTAGCGCATGACTTCAATAATCTGCTGACCGTCGTGCTCGGTAACCTCGAACTCCTGCGTGAACAGGTCGAAGACAATGCACGCATGACGCGGCAGATCGACTCGGCGATTTCCGCCGGCAAACGCGGCGCCGACCTGACCCATCGCCTTCTGGCCTTTTCGCGGCGTCAGCCGCTCGAACCGGTCGTCGTCGATATCAACAAGCGCATCGGCGAATTGGTGCCGATGCTTCACCGCACCTTGGGGGAAACGATCGAGGTCAATCAAAAATTGGAGTCCGCTCTGTGGCGCGTCGTCGTCGATCCTGGCCAGTTCGAGAGCGCAGTCCTGAATCTGGCTGTCAACTCGCGCGACGCCATGCCCGACGGGGGCAAGCTCGAAATCGCGACGGAAAACATTTCGGTCGACGAAACCTATGCCGCCGCGCGCCGCGAATTGGTGCCCGGCGACTACGTCCGCGTGTCCGTCAGCGACTCGGGCACCGGCATGCCGCCCGAAATCATCGAGAAGGCCTTCGAGCCGTTCTTCACCACCAAGGAGGTCGGCAAGGGCACGGGATTGGGACTGAGCATGGTCTATGGCTTCGTCAAGCAATCGGGCGGCCATGTGGCCATCTATAGCGAGGTCGGCGTCGGCACGACGATCACCCTTTTGCTGCCGGCCGATTCGACGACGGCGGGCGAAAGCATCATGGCAAAGCCGGCGACGCCGCAGCGCGGCACAGAGACGATCCTCGTGGTCGAAGACGATCCCGCCGTCAGAGCCGTCACCATTTCCTTCCTCGATGCGCTCGGATACAGCGTGATCCAGGCCGGAACCGTGAGAGAGGGCTACGAACTCTTTTCGGCACTGCCCGGCATTGACCTGATCCTGACCGACGTCATTCTGCCGGGCGGCGCCGATGGTGCAGAACTGGCACAACGCGCGCGCGCCTTGCGGCCGGACATCAAGGTGCTGTTCATGTCCGGCTACACGGAAGACGTCGTCATGCACAACGGCCGCCTGGATGCCGGGGTTGCCCTGCTGCGCAAACCGTTCACCCGCCTTCAATTGTCGCAGAAGGTGCGTGCGGTGATCGACAGCGCGCCACCACCGGTCCGATCAAACCTGTGAGAGACGAAGTGATATGGCGAACATTCTGGTAATCGATGACGAGGCCGATCTGCGGACGATGGTCCGGGAAACGCTCGAAACCGTCCACACGGTCATAGAGGCGTCCAACGGGATCGAAGCCATGAAGAGGTTCAAGTCGGCCGATTTCGATTTGGTCATCACGGACATCTTCATGCCCGATCAGGAAGGGTTCGAGACCATGCAGCAGATGCTGGCTCTTCGTCCCCGGCAGAAGATTCTCGCCATCTCGGGCGGCGGAACGACAAAATCGATGGAGTTCCTGCGGCTGGCCGAGCATCTGGGCGCGCAGCGCATGCTCAAAAAGCCGTTCGGCCCGGCCGTCCTGAGGGCGACCGTGCAGACCTGCCTGGACACCGAATGAAACTGATTATGGGCAATTGAGCATGGCGACCATCCTGGTGATCGACGACGAGCCGGCTCTGCGCGCGATGATTCGCGATTCGCTCGAGCCCCCACATATGTTGACCGAGGCCGCCAACGGCATCGAAGGCGTACAGAAATTCGAAGCCGGATCCTTCGATTTGGTGATTACGGATATCATCATGCCCGATCAGGAAGGGATCGAAACCATCCTCAAGATCCGCCGCATAAAGCCCGCCCAGCAGATCATCGCCATGTCGGGCGGCGGGCGTACCAAGACCACCGAATTTTTGAAACTGGCCCAAGAAATGGGCGTCAATGCCACGCTGAAAAAGCCGTTCGGCCCCGGCGTATTGCGCGATGCGGTTCGGTCCTGCCTGCGCGGCTGACGGTGCCGCGCTTGCGGCGGCACCCTGTCTTGATAGACTTACGCACCTCTTTCAAAGGGAGTGCAGACCCATGCGCGCCACAATCAAACAAACCATGTCGGGTTCCCTCATCGCCGCGGCTGCGGCGCTTGTCCTGCTCAGCGGCGCGCCTGCCCGGGCCGATATCCTGGTGGCGATCGCCGGACCGATGA
>CAZNZI010000508.1:0-1864 GCA_964577475.1 uncultured Rhodospirillaceae bacterium | reverse complement strand
TTGCCGTCGAGCACGACCGCATGCCCTTCGGCGTCACGCTGGACGGCGGCTATTTTGTAGAAGCGCTTCATCGGGTATCAGATCTTCGCACCGACACGTTCGAGATTGGCCCACATATCGGCGAAAACCTTTTTGGGCGGGTCCTTCATCACTTCGGTGAAATGGGCCTCGTCTTCCAGATTGAGCTTCTTCAACGGCCCAAACAGGGCGGCGAACATCGTATTGAACTCGTCGGCGCCGAAGGGCCGCGGTTCTTTCGGCTCGTTCTCGGGCGGCAGCGGCACGAAGGCGGTGCTGGCCAGGCTGAGCGAGGTCTGCCTGTTCTGCATCAGGTTCATGAACCAGTCGCGCCGCGAATCAAAGCGCTTGAAGCTGGCGGCGATACGATGAAGCACGGTCCAATAGACGTATTTGGCGCGGTCGTCACGATAGAAGGCATCCCAGTCGACGCCGTCTTCGTGCCGCTCATCCTTGCAAATGGTGACGCAGAGCCGCGACAGGGCCTCGGTTTCGTCGCCCAGCACCAGATGCAGGAAGTTGAAATAGTTGCCGAGCATGTCGCGGGGCAACGCGCCGGAATCGAGCGCCGGCGTCAGCGGATGGACCATCAAGCGCTTGAACGGTTCGCGACGGCGGTTGCGGATCAGTTCCTTCGCCGCCTCGTCCTTGATGCGGCGATAGGTCATGCTGATGATCGAGTCGAGCGCGGTGGAGCCCTCCAACATCCGGGCCACGTCGCGCAACTCTTTCGTGCCGATCGGCTTCCCGCCGTGCTTCTGATCGAGCGCGGAGATGTAGCTGTCAAGCACCTGGCTGACGAAGCGGCGCAAATCGTCTCGGCCCCAGTCGGTCATGGCTTACTCCTCCTCGAAGGCCGTAAAGGCCGGCCCAGCGGAATTCGGCTCGAAATCGAAGAATTCAAAACTGGCAACCATATGCCGCGGTAGCGGCGCCTCGATTTCGAGAACACCCTTGCGCGGATGCGGCAGCTTGATCGCACGGGCGTGCAGATGCAGCTTGCGGCTGATCCCGCCCCCCGACAGCATTTCCACATCGCCGCCATAGAGCGCGTCACCCTGGATCGGCGTGCCCAGTAACGCCGCATGGGCGCGGAGCTGATGGGTGCGCCCGGTGCGCGGCTCCATCTCGAGCCACGCCGCTTTCTTATAGGCTGAGGCGACGATGCGGTACCAGGTGATCGCGTGCTTGCCTTCATCTTCGTCGATCTGCATGCGCTCGCGCGTCGTCTCGCCGGCCTGCTTGGCCAGTGGCGCGTCGATGCGGCCCATCGGTACTTTCGGCACGCCCACCACCAGCGCCCAATAGCATTTACGCGCCGTGCGGCTGCGGAAGGCGGCGGTCAGTTGCGCCGTCGAGCGCGTGGTGCGGCCCAGCAGCAGCACGCCGCTGGTGTCCTTGTCGAGGCGATGCACCAGCTTCGGCCGTTCGGGCATGTCGAATTGCAGCGCGTCGAGCATGCCGTCGAGATGGCGCGTGACACCGGTGCCGCCTTGCACCGGCAGGCCCGGCGGCTTGTTGATCACGATCACGTCGTCGTCCATGTGCAGGACGGCGTCGCGCAGCATCTTGGCGTCGGCATCGGTGACCGCCGGGCGCTCGAACACCGGCGCGGTGTCATCGGGCAGCGGCGGTACGCGGATCTGCTGGCCCGCTTCGAGACGCTGCCCCGCCTTGGCGCGCTTGCCGTCGACGCGCAGCTGGCCGGTGCGCAGCAGCTTCTCCAGCCGCCCGTGGCTGATTTGCGGAAAGCGGCGATGGAACCAGCGGTCGAGCCGCAGCTCGGCCTCGTCGGCGGCGACGGTGATGGCGGCGACGCGGCTCACTTCTGCTCCGCCCCGCCGTC
>CAZNZI010000507.1:0-8505 GCA_964577475.1 uncultured Rhodospirillaceae bacterium | reverse complement strand
AAGGCCCAAGCTGCGGCGCTGACCACAGGCGAGAAGCGCTTCACCGCCCTGCTTGATCGCTACGGCGCCGCCACCATCGAGGCCGCCATCGCCGAATTGAAAAGCCGGGCCGCCCAGCAGATGCGCGCTCGGATTGCGACGATTCCCGACGGCACCTACACCGGCGAAGCGATCGTCGACTCGGATGGTGTGGACGATGCACCGCTGCGCATCGCGATCGACGTCGAGAAGAAAGGAACCGAGCTTAACTTCGATCTCGGCCGGTCGAGCCCGCCATGCCGCGGGCCGATGAACAGCGTACTGGCGACGACGAAGTCCTCGGTCTATCTCGCCATCAAGCACATCTTCCCCGAAGTGCCGATCAATGCCGGCACCTTCGAGCCGCTGCACATCAAGGATCCCGACGGCACCTTCCTCTATGCCAAATACCCGCGCCCCGTTTCCGGCTGTGCCGCCGAGGTCAGCCAGCGCATCGCCGAAGCCGTGTTCGCCGCGCTGACCAAGGCGATCCCCGATATCCTGTTCGGCGCACCGGCCGGCACCAGCGGCAATTTCGCCCTCGGCGGCCACGATCCGAAGAAGGGCCGCAACTATGTGATGTATCTGATCAGCGGCGGCGGCTATGGCGGCAGCCGTGCGTATGACGGCATTTCGAATGGTTGTTCCACCATCGGCATCTCGAAGACCACGCCGCTCGAAGTGATCGAGCAATACTATCCCGTACTGTTTGACGAATACGCGCTGGCCGAAGGGTCGGGCGGTGCGGGCGAGCAGCGCGGCGGTTTCGGTGTGCGCTACAAGGTGAAGCTGCGGCGCGGCACGGCTCGGGCTTCGTTCGTGATGGACCATGGCCGCTTCGGGCCTCTAGGGGCGCTCGGCGGTGGCGATGGCGGGCTCAATCAGGTCGAGGTCGAGCAGAGCGGGCGCGCCTATCGCCCCGCCCATCTCTCCAAGGACCAAGACATTGAGGTCCAGCCCGGCGACAGCATCGCCGTTTCGACACCGGGGGGCGGCGGCTATGGCGATCCGTTCAAGCGCGACCCGGCGTTGGTCGCACGCGATGTGGGGCGCGGCTATTACACGCCGGCGCAGGTGGCCGAGAAATTCGGCGTGGCCCTGGATGGGAAAGGCGCCGTCGACGTTGCCGCCACGGCACGGCTGCGCCAGGCGCGCGGATAGTATCCAGCCGCCGATAGCCGTTCTTCAACAGGCGGTGCGGAAACGGTCGATACAGGTCTTCAGCACCTCTTCGCCGGGCCGTTTCCACCAATTGTCTTTCGAGAAAATCTCGACCTCTTGCGGGCCGCGATAGCCTGCGGCCTCGACGGCTTTGCGGATGCGCGGCAGGTCGATCACGCCGTCGCCCATCATGCCGCGGTCGAGCAGCAGGTCATTGGTCGGCACCAGCCAGTCGCAGATGTGGTGCGCGAAGATGCGCTTCATCCGCCCCGCCCGCGCGATCTGCTCATAGAGTTCCGGGTCCCACCAGACGTGATAAACATCCACCGCCACGCCCACACCGTCGCCGAGCAGTTCGGCCATATCGAGCGCCTGGCGCAACGTATTCACGCAAGCGCGATCGGCCGCGTACATCGGATGCAGCGGCTCGATGGCGATCGGCATTTTGTTGGCGCGCGCATAGGGAAGGATCGCGGCAATGCCATCGGCCACCATCTGCCGCGCATCGCGCAGATCGCGCGAGCCCTTGGGGAGACCGCCCACCACCAGGACCAGGCAATCGGCACCCAGAGCAACGGCCTCGTCGATGGCGCGTTTGTTATCGTCTATGGCGGCCATGCGGCCTTCCTTATCGGCGGCCGGGAACATCCCGCCGCGGCAAAGGCCGGTCACCCGCAGCTTGTTGTCGCGGACGATGCGCGCGGCTTCATCGAGGCCGATCTTCGTCACCTGATCGCGCCACGGTGCAATGGCGGTGATGCCGAGCTTCAGGCAGGCTTCGACGGCCTGGCGCATATCCCACTGCTCGCGCACGGTCGCAAGATTGATCGACAAACCCTCTACGACAGTCATCACGGGTTACGCGATCCCGCCGATGGCAAGTACTTTGCGCATCCGGTCGGCGGCTTTATCGGGGTCACGGAGCATCCGCGCGTCGTCGGCGAGGCGGAAGATATCGGCGAGATGGACCAGTGAGCGGCAGCTCTGCTGCCCGCCGATCATAGTGAAATGATCTTGCAGCCCGTTGAGATAGGCGAGGAAGACAACGCCCGTCTTGTAGAACCGCGTCGGCGCTTTGAAGATGTGGCGAGACAGCGGCACGGTCGGCGCGAGGATTGTGTCGAATCCCTTGCGGTCGCCAGCCGCCAGTTTCGCCAGAGCGGCCGATGCTGCCGGCGCGATCGCGTCAAAAATGCCGAGTAGCGCGTCGGAATAGCCCTTCTCGTCGCCCGCGATCAGTTCGGCATAATTGAAATCGTCGCCCGTATACATGCGCGCCGATTGCGGCAGACGGCGGCGCATGGCGATTTCCTTTTCGGCGGACAGCAGCGAAATCTTCACGCCGTCCACCTTGTCGGCATGCGACGCGATCACCTCAATGCTGGTCTCCATCGCTTTCATGTGGTCCGACGAGCCCCAGTATCCGGCCAGCGCCGGATCGAACATCTCGCCCAGCCAATGAATGATCACCGGCTCTTTCACCTGCGACAGGATGCGGTCATAGACCTTCACATAGTCGTCGGGGCCCTTGGCGGCCTTGGCCAGCGCGCGGCTGGCCATCAGGATGATGCGACCACCCATCGCCTCGACGGTGCCGATCTGCTCCTCATAGGCGCGGATCACGTCGTCGATGGTGACATCGGGACCGGGCGCGAGATGATCGGTGCCGGCCCCACTGGCGATGATCGCGCCGGGCCGGTCTTTCGCCGCGTCGAGCGCATGGCGGATCAGTTCCTTGGCACCGTTCCAGTCGAGCCCCATGCCCCGTTGGGCCGTATCCATCGCCTCGGCCACGCCGAGACCCAGGTCCCAGAGGTAGTGGCGGAAGGCGATCGTGCGGTCCCAATCGATCGCCGCATCGAGCCAGGGATCGTTGTCGGCGTGCGGATCGGCCACCACATGGGTCGCCGCATAGGCGACGCGATTGAACTTCAGGGGTCCAATCGGCATCGGCAGCGGCGTGTTTTTCAAGGTGTACTGTTCGGTACCGCCCTTTGCGGTGGGGAGGGTGAGGGCGGTCATCTCACTCCGCCGCCTTCGCGCTGGAGAGGGCCTGGCTCAGGTCGGGCACGTCGAACCAGCGCCGTTCGGCCCAGCTTTTCATGCCGAGCTCGGCCAGCTGCACACCCTTGGCGCCCTGCATCAGATCGAACGTCCACGGCGTGTCGGCCACCACATGGCGGATGAAATCTTCCCACTGCTGCTTGAAGCCGTTGTCATAGACGGTATTGTCGGGAACCTCTTCCCATTGATTGAAGAAGTTCATCGTCTGCGGCTGATCGGGGTTCCACACCGGGCGCGGCGTATTGACGCGATGCTGGGTGTGGCAGCGGGTCAGCCCGGCCACAGCCGAGCCATGGGTGCCGTCGACCTGGAAGGTGACGAGATCGTCGCGGCGTACGCGCACACACCAGGACGAATTGATGTGGGCAATCACGCCACCCTCGAGCTGGAAGGTGGCATAGGCCGCGTCGTCGGCATCGGCCGCATAGATCTTGCCCGTCTCGTCGCCACGCTGCGGGATGTGGGTGGTGCCCAGGCAATTCACCGCGCGCACCTCGCCGAACAGATTGTCGAGCACATAGCGCCAGTGGCAAAGCATATCGAGGATGATGCCGCCGCCATCCTTCTTGCGGTAATTCCATGACGGGCGCTGCGCCGCCTGCCAGTCGCCCTCGAAGACCCAATAGCCGAACTCGCCACGCACCGAGAGGATGCGGCCGAAAAAGCCCGAGTCGCGCAGCATCTTGATCTTGCGCAGGCCGGGCAGGAACAGCTTGTCCTGCACCACGCCGTGCTTGATGCCCTTGGCACGGGCGAGCTTCACCAGGCCGAGCGCTTCGTCGAGCGTCTCCGAGACCGGCTTCTCGCAATAGATATGCTTGCCGGCCTCCATCGCGCGGCTGAGCAGTTGCGTGCGCATCTGGGTTGAGCCGGCATCGAAGAACAATGTGTCGTCCTTGTTGGCGAGCGCCGCCGTGAGATCGGTCGTGGTGCGCGCCACTCCATGCTTCTTCGCCATCTCCTGAAGCTTCTCGGCATTGCGGCCGACCAGGATCGGGTCAGGCATCACGCGGTCACCATTGGGCAGGACCACCCCGCCCTGATCGCGGATGGCGCAGATCGAGCGGACGAGGTGCTGGTTGTAACCCATGCGCCCCGTGACGCCGTGCATGATGATACCGAGACGCTGCGTGGCCATGGATGGAGTTCCAAATCTGTTGATGGCGGAGCGGCTAATTCACCGTTTGGTTACTATTGGACCAGCTTCGGTCCGAGCCGTCAATATCCCGGCCGTCCACGGGAAAATGCGCGCGATTTCAAGCCGATCGCCGCTTTTTGCCCGATGGCTTCGTGCGCAGAAAAGAGAGCACCACATCGACGATGTGTTCGCCCCAAGCGTCGAGCGCTTTCGGGTTGGTCAAATCGCGACCGAACACGGTCGACAAGGTCCAGCGGTTCGACAGGTAGAAGAAGCCGAGGGCCGCGATGGTGATATAGGTCTCGACCGCATCGACGTCGTTCCGGAACTCGCCGCTCGCCGCGCCTTTCTTAAGGGCCTGCGAGATCACGGCAATGAGGGGCGAGTTGAGATCGAAGATGCGTGCCGAACGCTTCAGATGGCTGGCGCGGTGCAGGTTCTCGGTGTGGAGGATGCTCAAGAATTCGGGATGATCGATGTAGTAGCGCCAAGTGAACAACGCCAGTTCGCGGATGGCATCCACCGGCTCGCGGTCGCTGAGATGGAGCTTGGCCTCGGCGGAGCGGATGCCGACATAGGCGCTTTCCAGGACCGCCAGATAAAGCGCCTCCTTGTCGCCGAAGTAGTGATAGAGCATCCGCTTATTGGCACCGGAGCGCTTGGCGATCCCGTTGATCCTGGCACCGCCGAAGCCCTTCTCGGTGAATTCGCGCACCGAGGCGGCCAGGATTGCCGCACTGGTCCGTTGCGGATCGCGCGTGCGGCTCCCGCTTGAGGGCTTTTTCGCTGTTTTGGTCTTGCCCGCCATATCACCCCTGACCATCGAAACTCCCTAGATCATTACCCGATGCGCGGGGCAATTGATACGGGTCCGCTCCGTTGCGCGACTTTCGCTCCTGTGATAACCAATCGGTTACAAAGATGCGCCAAACCGCGCGAAGATGTGGGGCAGGACGGCAAGGGGACGGCACCATGATCGACTATCTGATCCTTGGCGGTGGATCGGCCGGCTGCGCGCTGGCAGCCCGGTTGACCGAAGACCCGAAGATTTCCGTCACCCTGGTCGAGGCGGGACGCGATCTCACCTCCGAAACCATGTCGCCCGGTATCCGCGCCCGCTATCCCGGCCGCGCCTTCATGCAGGGCGAGAATCTGTGGCAAGGCCTGACCGCCTTTCTGAGTGCCGCGCCTGGATTGGCCGAACGAAGCCGGATGGCGTTTCCCTACGAACAGGCGCGCGTATTGGGTGGCGGTTCGTCGATCAATGCGATGGTCGCCAACCGTGGTGCGCCGGGCGACTACGACGAATGGGGCGTGCTTGGCGCCGAGGGCTGGTCCTGGGAGGCCTGCTTTCCCTATTTCAAGAAGATCGAATCCGACCGCGACATCAGCGATAGCTACCACGGCCAGACGGGCCCGATCACGGTGCGTCGCCTGCCGCGCGAGAAGTGGTCGGGCTATACAAAGGCGATCGTCGATACCGCCGTGGCGCTCGGCCACCCGATGCGCGCCGATCAGAACGGAAAATGGGAAGACGGCGTGTTCCCAGGCGTGGTCGCCAGCACCGATACGGGCCAGCGCATTCCCGTCTCGATTGCCTATCTCACGCCCGAGGTGCGGCGCCGGTCAAATCTGAAGATTCTCACCGAGCGCTTCGTCGAGAAGATCGTCTTCGAGGGCACACGCGCGGTGGCGGCCGAGATTGCGCCCGCCGATCAGTTCTTCGGCGCCACCGGCCGCGAACGCCTGGAGGCGAAGGAAATCATCGTTTCCACCGGCGCACTGCACACGCCTGCGCTCCTGATGCGCAGCGGAGTCGGGCCAGCCGCGGAACTGGGCAAGCACGGCATCGCTGTCGTCGCCAATCTGCCGGGCGTCGGCCAGAACCTGATGGAACATGTCGGCCTGGCCATGTCCTCCTATATCCCGTATGGCGCGCGACTGCACGACCGGGCCGAGCATCACGACAATGTGATTCTGCGCACCACTTCGGGCATCGACAATTGGCCGGGCGACCTGCATTTCGCGATCCTCGCGCGCACTGGCTGGCATGAAGTCGGGCAGCGCCTGGGCTCGATCTTCTGCTGGGTCAACAAGACCGATTCGCGCGGCTTCGTGAAACTGCGCTCAGCCGATCCGCGCCAGGAGCCGCTGGTCGATTTCCGCCTGATGTCCGACCGGCGCGATCTCGAACGCCTCAAGACCGGCTTCCGCACCATGGCGAAGATCATGCTCGATGCGCGGATGGACGGGATGCGCCACGAGGTCTTCCCCGCCGGCTTCTCCGACCGCGTACGCCGCTACACCGGGTTGAGCGCGAAGAACGCCTTTCTGATGGGCGTTTTCGCCACCATGCTCGACAATGCCTTCAGCTTCCGTGGCGCGCTGATCCAGAACTTCATCACGCGCGGCGTCGATCTGCCGGCGCTGCTGGCCGACGACACGGCATTGTCCGCCTTCATCGGTGCATCGGCCCACGGTGTCTGGCACGCCTCGGGCTCGTGCCGCATGGGCGGCGCCGACGATCCGATGACGGTGACCGGCCCGACCGGCTTGGTGCGTGGGCTTTCGAATCTGCGCGTCGTCGATGCATCGCTGATGCCCTCGATCCCGCGCGCCAATACCAATATGCCGACGCTGATGATGACGGAGCGTATCGCCGACCTGATCAAGACCGGCGCCGCCACCCGTTGATCCAGCGCCGCCGGCTTAAGCCGGCGGATGCACCTTGTGCCAGTGCTCGGCCATCTCCTGGCCGGTACAGATCCACACACGGTCGTGCTTGCGCACATGCTCGAGGAATTTGATCAGCCCCACCGCCTTGGCGGGGCGGCCGATCAGGCGGTCGTGCAGGTTGATCGCCATCATCTTCGGATGCTCGGCGCCTTCCTCATACATCAGGTCGAAGCAATCCATCATGTAACGGGCGAAGCCGTCGGCGGTGCGGAAGCCCCGGTTGCTGTCGAAGCGGTTGTCGTTGGTCTCGAACGAGGTCGGGATCACCAGATGATGCTTGCGACCGATCTTCTGCCAGAACGGCAATTCGTCACCGAGGTAGTCGCGGTCGTAGAGCCAGCCGCCATGCTCGACCAGCAGGCGGCGCGTGTTGTTGCTGGGCCGTCCGTTGAACCAGCCCACCGGTGCGGTGCCGGTCATCTTCTTGATCGAGTCGTAGGCGAGCCGGATATGCTCGCGCTCGGTCTTCTCGTCGATCTCGAGATAGTCGAGCCAACGATAGCCGTGGCTGAGCACTTCGTGCCCGTGCTCGACGAAAGCCTGGGTGAGTTCGGGGCACTGCTCCAGCGCGCGCACCACGCCGAGGATGCTGATCTTGATGTCGTATTTCTTGAAAATGCGCAGCAGCCGCCATGAGCCGCTGCGCGGCCCGTATTCGAACACCGATTCGACCACCGGGCTGCGCACGCCGGGATAGGCGGGCATGCCGATGTCGGTTAGTGCATTCTCGGAGTGATTGTCGCCCTCGAGCAGCGTGTGCTCGCCGCCGGCCTCTACGTTCAGGTTGATATTGACCGCGATGCGCGCATTGCCGGGAAATTTCGGATCGGGCGGGTTGGGGCCATACCCGTAGAAGTCGCGTTTCGGTCCCAGATCGCGGGTCTTGGTGGTGGTGCGAGCCATCGGTGCTCTCCTTATTGCGCGGCGTGCTGATCGGCCAGCACTTGCGCGATCACCATGGTGACGCGCTTGCCGGTGGGGATGTGCAGGAACTCGTTGGGGCCATGGGCATTCGATTGCGGGCCCAGCACGCCGGTCACGACGAACTGCGCCTGGGGGAATTTCTCGCCCAGCATGGCCATGAAGGGAATCGTTCCGCCTTCGCCCATATAGGCGGGCGGCCTACCGAAGGCGGCTTGCCCCGCCTTGGCCAGGGATTTCTCCAGCCATGGCGAGAGGCTCGGCGCGTTCCAGCCCTTCGCCGCCGAGTCGGCTTCGAAACTGATCGTCGCGCCCGAGGGCGTGTCCTTCTCCAGAAGGTCTTTGACGATCGCGCCGGCCTTGGGCCCGTCGAGAGTCGGCGGCAGGCGCAGGCTCAGTTTGGTGGCGGTGAAGGGCAGCAGCACATTGCCGGCACTGTGCGTGGCCGGCATGCCGTCGGCACCGAC
>CAZNZI010000506.1:0-3357 GCA_964577475.1 uncultured Rhodospirillaceae bacterium | reverse complement strand
ACCCGGCGGCGCCGCTGCGCGACCGCGCGATGCGGCTGGTCGAGTTCTGCGGGTCCGGCATCCTGCCCGACGGCCGCGCGCTCCGCGCCGCGCGCGAACGTGTCGTGACCCATCTGCGCCAGCCCAATTTCGACCGCACCTTCATCGAAGGCCTGACCGACCCGGCCAAATGCGCGGAACTGCTCCGCGAATTCCACGGCCGCCTGGTCCGCGCGGGCTTTAAGTAAGCCGTCACTCCATCGCGGCGTGGATCGGCTCGCCGGGCGGTTCCGCGGCGGGGCTCGCATTGGGCTTCTTCGTGCGCAGCAGCAGCACGAAGGGGAAGATGGCGCAGGTCAGCCACATCACCATGCGGAAATCGTTCAGATAGGCGATGCTGGCCGCCTGGCGCGTCACCTCGGCATCGACCATCGCCAGGGTCTGCGCGGTGAGGTGTCCCGTCCGCCCCGCCATCGCGCGCAAAGCCTCGTTGTAGGGCGTGATGTTCTCGACCAGTGTGCTGTGATTGACCTGGATGCTCGAGGTCAACATCGCTTCCACCACCGAGATACCGATCGACGAGCCGATGTTGCGCATCAGGCTGAACATGGCGGCGCCCTCGGTGCGCAACGCCGTCGGCAGCGTGATGAAGGCAATGGCCGCCAAGGGCGGAAAGATCAGGCCCAGCCCCATGCCCTGCAGCACGCCCGACACGATGATGTCGTTGACCGTGACGTCGAGATTCCACTCGGTCATCATCCACATCGACGCCACGATCATCGAGATGCCGGTCATGATGATCAGCCGCGAATCGACCCGGCCGATCAGGCGGCCGACGATGATCATGGTGATCAGCGTGCCGACGCCGCGCGGCGCCATCACCACGCCGGTGGTGACGACGGGAAAGTTCTTCAGTGATTGCAGATAGGGCGGCAGCAGAGTCATCGGCGCGTACATGATCGCGCCCGCGACGAACATCACCATGACGGCCGCGACCAGGTTGCGGTCCTTGAATACGCCCGGCGAGATGAACGGTTTCTCGGCGGTCATCGAATGGGCGACAAAATAGTAGAGGCCGGCAGCAGCCAGCACGCCCTCGGTGATGATTTCGGGAGAACTGAACCAGTCCTTGCTCTCGCCGCGGTCGAGCATCATCTGCAGCGCGCCGATGGCCAGGCTGAGCATGGCGAAACCCAGGGCATCGAGCTTGCGGGTCTCGTCGATCGGCGTCTCGGGCACGAAGGCGAGAATGCCCAGCACCGAGAGGACGCCGATCGGGATGTTGATGTAGAACACCCAGCGCCAGTTCCAGTTCTCGGTCAGCCAGCCGCCCAGGGTCGGCCCTAGGATCGGGCCCACCATCACGCCGACACCCCACAGCGCCATCGCCTTGCCGTGTTCGGCGGGCGGTGTCGTGTCGAGCAGGGTGGATTGCGAAAGCGGCACCAGCGCCGCGCCGAACACGCCCTGCATCAGCCGGAAGGCGATCATTTCCTCAAGCGATTGCGCGGCACCGCACAGCATCGAGGTGATCGTGAAGCCGACCACGGCGGCGGCGAAGAGGCGCTTGCGGCCGAAGCGTCCAGCCAGCCAGCCGGTCAGCGGCGTCATGATCGCGGCAGCGACGATATAGGAGGTCAGCACCCAGGAGATCTGATCCTGGGTCGCCGACAGGCTGCCTTGCATGTGGGGCAGGGCCACGTTGGCGATGGTGGTGTCGAGCACCTGCATCACCGTGGCGGCCATGATCGACACGCTGATCATGGTCCGGTTGATGGGCTTGGCTGTGCCGGTCATGGCATCGAGCTTTCGTGCGGCCCATGGTTCGTGCGACGTATACGTCGCACCGGCTGCGCACGGCTCCTCACCATGAGGGCTATTTCAAAATAGTCCTCATCCTGAGGAGGCCGTGAAACGGCCGTCTCGAAGGATGGGCAACGGAACATCGTTAGCCTTTCTTGGTGTCGGACTTCGAGGTCAGAAAGCCCGGCAGCAGGTCGGAGAGCGTGTGCTTGCTGCCCGTGGTGATATCGACATTGGCGCTCATGCCCGAACGCAGTTCGGGGTCGCCGGGCTGCTGGTCGATGGCGATGCGCACCGGAATGCGCTGCACCACCTTCACCCAGTTGCCGCTGGCGTTCTGCGCCGGGAGCAGCGCGAATTCGGCGCCTGTCGCGGCGGCGATACTGGCCACATGGCCCTTGAAGACATGGCCGGGATAGGTGTCGACGGTCACCTGCACGGGTTGGCCCGGCCGCACATCGGTCAGGTCGGTTTCCTTGAAGTTGGCTTCGACGCGGACATCGTCGGTGGTGATGAGGTCAAACACCGGCACGCCGGCCTGGGCCCAAGCACCCACCTGGAGGTTTTCACGGGCCACATAGGCATTCGCGGGCGCCGTCACGTC
Source organism: uncultured Rhodospirillaceae bacterium (assembly GCA_964577475.1). GTDB lineage: Bacteria > Pseudomonadota > Alphaproteobacteria > Rhodospirillales > Magnetospirillaceae > JASHSH01. The sequence continues at coordinate 971 of CAZNZI010000506.1, read as the reverse complement.
GGTATAGGAGAGCTCGAGCACTGCGCGGTCGTGGGCGGCGGTCGCAGCTTTCACCTTGGGATGCTCGTCGGTCGGACGCGTGGCGTCGCCGCCGAGCGCCTGCAAGGTCTGGTTCGACTGCTGCTCCATCGCATCGGCCATGAAGCGCGCCATGTCCATGAAGTTGTGGACCTGCTCGTATTTCGACACTGAGACGTCGTGATTGTTGACGAGTTCATGCTGCCGCCCGAATTCCCGGGTCCAATAGTCCTCGGAATCGCGCGCGGCCTTGAGCTGCGCCTGGCGGGCGCGATAGGCGGCCTTCAGCGAATCGATGTCGAGTCGCGCCGCGTTCAATTCCGCGGTGGTCCGTTGCACGGCCAGTTCGTAAGGCTCGGGATCGATCCGGAACAGCAGCTGCCCCGGCTTCACCGGCTGGTTCTCGCTGATGGAAACTTCGGTGACGCGGCCCGAAACGCGCGGCACGATCGAAAGCTTGTCCGCACGCACATAGGCGTCGTCGGTCGAGGATACGCCACCCGTCTGCAGCCAGCCCGTGATCGCGATGACTACAATGATGAGAGGGACGACGATCAGCAGAATCAGCCGGCGGATCACGCGGCTGACGCTGCGCCGACGCTGCTGCCGGGCTGCTGCCATATCGTCCGGAACTGAAATGGGGCGTGTTTCGTTCATGACAAAACCGTTCTGAAAATCGGATTGGAAAGGATCAGGCCGTGCGGGCCAGTTCGGTCTTGGCACGTGCCGAGTTCTCGGCGATCCGCTGCAAGACCTCGCGCATGGCGCGCAGCGCATCGTCGTCGATGCCGGCGAACATTTCGGCGCGCAATTCGTCGGCGATGCGGTTGATCGTCTTCACCAGGGGCCGGGCCTTGGCGGTCAGGTGAAGCGTATTGGCGCGCCGGTCGGTGGGCGAGGGCCGGCGTTCGACCAGCCCGCTCCGCTCGAGGTTGTCGAGCAGGCGCACCAGG
>CAZNZI010000505.1:0-4378 GCA_964577475.1 uncultured Rhodospirillaceae bacterium | reverse complement strand
GAGCCTGTCCCCGGGCCAGCCTTCGGCCGGACCCGGGGGCTCGCAATGACGATTTTGATATTAAGCGGCCGGCCGCGCGATGGTGACGCGGCCGACCGGCCGTTCGGGGATCGCCTTCGAGAAGTCGATCATCCCCATCTTACCGGTCTGATAGTCGCGCACCGCGCGCAGCAGTTCGTCCTTGGTGTCGGCGACGAACGGGCCGTAACGCAGGATGGGCAGGTCGACCGGCGGCCCGCCCAGCACCAACACTTCGAGATCGCTGTCGGCAGCGATGACGACGCCATCACCGGAGCGCGCGAACCGCACCAGGTCGTCACCCGCGGCCGGCGTTTCCTCGGGGCCGAAGCGGCCCGAGCCCGACACGACATAGGCACCCAGATCAATGCCCGAGGGTGCTGCCAGCTTCAGCGTCTTGCCGGCTGGCACGCTGACATGGGCGAGCCAGGGCGGCGAGAACGACGTCACGGGCCCTGTCACCGCACCGAGCGAACCGGCGAGCAGGCGGATCGTGCCGCCGTCCTGATGCAGTTCCGGGATCTCGGAGGCACGGACGGCCTTGTATTCCGGATCGGCCTCGCGCTTGCCGCGCGGCAGGTTGATCCAGAGCTGCACGCCGTGGGACCAGCCACCCGCCTTCTGCGCTTCGGGATCGGCGCCTTCGTCATGGACGATGCCGCGGCCGGCGCGCATCCAGTGCGCCTCGCCCGGTCCGGTGATGCTGCAATTGCCGATGCTGTCGCGATGCAGGCCGAAGCCGTCGAACATGTAGGTCAAGGTTTCGATGCCGAAATGCGGATGTTCCGGCGCGCCCTTGGCCTCGCCGGGCCCGTAATGCTTCGGTCCGAAATGATCAAGCATGATGAAGGGCCCGATCGATTGAAAACCGGGGCCGGGAATCGCACGGGCGACTTCGAAACCTTCGCCCTCCAATGTGTGAGGCGCGGGATGCACGCCGATCACGGCGCGCCCGCTCCCTAAGTCCTGAGCCATCGCTTTATTCTCCCATGTCGCGGCGTCTGTACACCGCGTCTGCCGATCAATTCCCTGTATTTGATCGAATACATCGTTTGATGTTGCGGTTGCTCAAGGGCCGGGAGTGCAATGCATTCGAGCCATGCGATCCCTGCGCGGCTAGGGCCTTGTATTGGATTCAATGCGCGTCAACCACGCAGCCAATCGCCCATAGATATGAGGCGCCATCGCGCCGGATACCATGCCGATATGTCCGGTATCGATCTCGATCGTCTCTGCATTCGGCAACGCATGCCCCAATGCCCAAGCCGAAGCCGGCCATACGATACGGTCGCGCGCGGGAATCAGAACCAATGCTGGACCTTTGAACCGTTCGGGGCGAATGGCTTTTCGTCCTACACGCCATGTGCCCTTGGCCGGTTGGTTGTCGATATACCACCCGAACAGGCATTCGCGGGCGACGGGCCCCGCGAGCATCACGCCGTCGTTGAGCCAATCTTCCAGAGCGACGAAATCGCGAACGCGCTCCGAACCCGTACCCATTTCGGCCAGTGCGCGGAACTTGCGTTCGATACCGCCCGGATCGATCGCGGCGAAACAGGCCTGCAGCAGATCGACGGGCATGCCGCCCCAGGCGGCAATGGCATCCTCGATCGGCGTCTTCATGGCGGTAACGATGCGCGCCTGGCTGTCGTCAGGCTGGTGGAAATCCCAAGGCGCCGCGAAGAGCGCGAGGCCTTGCACATCTTTCGGCCGCAGGATCCCGAGTGCTACGGCCAGCAGGCCGCCCATGCAGTAGCCGAGCACGGCAGGCTTGCCCGCGCGCTTGATCACCGTATCGAGCGCGCCGCCGAGGCGCCGAATCACGTAGTCATCAAGACCGAATTTCATCTCGGTCTCACCCGGTGCCGCCCAATCGATCAGGAACGGACGGAAACCCTTCTTCGCCAGGGTGCGCATCAGGCTGCGCGTGGCGGTGAGGTCGAGGATATAGGCGCGATTGATCAGCGACGGGATCGCGAGCAGGACGGGCCCCCTCGCCCCCTTTTTCGAATAGTCGAGCAGTCGGGTCGTGCCGTCGCGCCAGACCTCCGGCGGATCGGCGAGCCTGCGGCGATAGGGGTGATTGCGATAGGTATCGACACCCTTGAGGAAGCCGCCGACGCGCCGGCCCGCCTCGGCGGCCAGGGCGCGGTCGAAGGCCTCAGCGTCGGTTTGACCGAGAGCGTCGCGAAGTTGTGCGGCGGTCTGACGCAGCCGCGGATTCCAGGCGAGCGATCCGTTCTTCAAGCTGGGCAACGCGGCGCGCGAGGAGACGAGCGTCGCGATCTGTGTCGCCAGATGCAGCGGCAGCGGGCGCGGGCCCGCCCTGAGCGTTTCTCTCGGCGCCTTTGCCTTTTTCGCCTTGGGTTTTGGGTCCGCGGTTCGCGTCATCGTTGTATCCGGCCCCCGGCTTTACCGCTTGCGCGGTCAATCCCGCCGCTTCCGCAAGCGAGGCGATGCCTTCGATCATCATCAGATAGGCCTTGGCCATGGCATCGGCCACCTCGGGCTCGTTGAGCCACGCCGTCACCTGTTGCTGCCAAAGATCGAGGTAGCGGCGCGCGAGCTGATCAAGATCGGGCGCATCGGTCATGGCGAAACTATACCGGCCCTAGAACGCGGTTGCAAAATAACTCGCTGCAAAGCGGTAGGCCTTTGCAAAAAATCTGGTAGAGTCCCGCATCTTGGCCATCCGAGAGGCAAAGCGGACGATGTCGAACGCGAGCGCGGAAAAGCCCATAACGATTAAAAAATACGCCAACCGGCGGCTCTACAATACGGCGACCAGCAGCTACGTCACGCTCGACCATCTGGCGCAGATGGTGAAGCAGAACGAAGAATTCGTGGTCTATGACGCCAAGACCGGCGAGGACATCACACGTGCCGTCTTGACCCAGATCATCGTCGAGGAAGAGGGCAAGGGCGGGCAGAATCTTCTGCCGATCAGCTTCCTGCGCAGTTTGATCGGATTCTACGGTGACTCGCTCGGCCGCCTCTTGCCGCGCTATCTCGAACACAGCATGGGCGCGTTCACGAACCATGAGAGCCAGATGCGGCAATACATGGAGAACGTGCTGGGCGGTTTGTTCCCGTTCAACCCGCTCGAAGAACTGAACAAGCAGAACATGGCGCTGTTCGACAGCGCGATGAAGATGTGGGCGCCGTTCTATGGCGCGCAGGGCGCGCCGCCCGGCGCCGTCGGAGGGCAGCCCCAACCCGGACAACCCGCCGGCGACGGCGGCGTGAACAACGACCAGTCCGTGGCTGAACTGCAGGCGCGCATCGATGCGATGCAGGATCAGATCAACAAGCTGACCGATCCCAACAAGAAGTAATCTCGAGCCAGCCGAAAGATGGTAGCCGTGTCGGCATCGCGCCGATGCGAAAGCGATGCATGCATTTGCATTGATGAGCCACACCGTCGCTCAACAGAACGGCATAAGTGGATATTTTTGTTGTGTGATGAGTTGTGAAAGACTGAGGCAATTGTCCAATAGTTGGAATCGATCGCCCGTCGTTTCTTTGTCGTGGTGAAGTTTTAACCGCATCTATCCTGCTGGTATCCGCTGGTTTCCTTGACGTATAGGGAAGCCTCCCTTAACCTTAATCATCGTACGGATGCGCGTTCGTGATCCGCACGGGTTGGGGGCCATGGATACGAACGTCGACGAGCAACGCCGCGCTGACAGCGACGAATATCGTTCACTGTTCGAACACGCCATCGAAGGCATGTATCGGACGACGCCCGACGGCCATTTCCTCCGCGCCAACCACGCCCTGGCCCGGATTTACGGCTATGCCACCTCCGAAGATCTGATCGCCGATCTCGTCGATATCGCCCGCCAGGTCTATGTGGAAGAGGCCGATCGCGACCGCTTCAAGCGGACGATGGCCGAAGAGTCCGAGATCCGCGATTTCGAAGCCCGCGTCTACCGCAAGGACGGCTCCATCATTTGGATCACGGAGAACGCGCGTGCGGTCCGCGACGACCGCGGCAAGACGCTCTATTACGAAGGCACGGTCGAAGACATCACCGCCCGCCGGCGCGCCGAAGAGCAGCTCAAACTGGCCGGCGCCGTGTTCGGCAACACCGCCGAAGGCATCATGATCTGCGACTGCAATGCGCTGGTGCTGGCGACCAACCCCGCCTTTTCATCGATCACCGGCTGGCATGCGGATCAGGTGATCGGCAAGCTCAACCCGTTGATCGCCGAGGAGCTGAGCGACGAAGGCAAGCTGCATGAGATTGCCGCCGCCAGCGAAGGGGGACGCGCCTGGTCGGGCGAACTGTGGGCCAGGCGCTCCGACGGCAGCGCTTTCCCCGCCTCGATGTCGGTCTCGACCGTCAAGGGGCCGAGCG
>CAZNZI010000504.1:0-1947 GCA_964577475.1 uncultured Rhodospirillaceae bacterium | reverse complement strand
CCGAGCAGGCGCCCGCCCGAGGCGCCGACCGGGTGGCCGAGTGCGATCGCGCCACCCAATGCGTTCACCTTGGCCGGATCGGCCTTGGTCTCGCGCATCCAGGCCAGCACCACGGAAGCGAAGGCCTCGTTGACTTCGAAGGCATCGATCGCGTCGATCGAAAGGTCAGCGCGCTGGAGCAGCTTGCGGGTCGCTGGGATGATCGCCGTCAGCATCATGATCGGATCATCGCCTGAGAGTGCGAAATGCGTCACCGCCGCGCGCGGCTTCAGGCCGAGTTTGGCGGCGACCGATTCCTCGACCACCAACACCGCCGTTGCGCCGTCGGTCACTTGACTGGAATTGCCGGCCGTCACGCCCCACTGAATCTGAGGGAAGCGTGCCGCCATCGCCGCATCCTCAAACGAGGGCTTCAGCGCGGCCAGCTTTTCGATCGTCGTGTCGCGGCGCAGGCCTTCGTCGCGCTCAACCAGAACGCCATCGGGGCGCGTGACCGGCACAATGCTCTTCTGCGTCAGTCCGCGATCCTCGGCCGCGGCGGCGCGGCGATGGGAGTCGAGCGAGAAGTGGTCCATCTCGTCGCGGCTGATCTTCCATTTGGCGGCGATCAACTCGGCCGAGATGCCCTGGCGCACCAGCCCCTCCGGATAGCGCGCATGAAAGGCCGGGCCTTCATTGTCCTTGCCCATGCGATTGGCGCGCATCGGCACCAGACTCATCATCTCGACGCCGCCCGCGACCGCGACGTCGTAAGCGCCCGCGATCACGCCCTGCGCCGCGAAATCGACCGCCTGCTGCGCCGAGCCGCATTTGCGGTCGAGCGTCACCGCCGGCACTGTCTCGGGGAAACCAGCGGCGAGGACCGCTTGGCGCCCGATATTGCCCGACTGTTCCGCCACCTGGATCACGCAACCGGTGATCACGTCCTCGACCAGTGCCGGATCGATCCCGGTGCGCTTCACCAGCGCCTTCAGCACCTGCGCGTAGAGATCGACCGGGTGCAGCCCGTCGAGCGCGCCGCCCGCGCGGCCGCGACCGAAGGGCGACCGGACCAGATCGACGATGACCGCGCGGCGCATGGCCTATCCTATCTCAGACGCCCTGGCGATGCAGATCGACCGAGAGTTTGGCCGAGCGAATTTGCACCACCGGCGATTTCGCGACCTTCATCAGACGCTGGACCTGATCGAGTTCGGGTGACGACAGCAGCGGGAAGTCGCGCTTCACCGCCCCGGCGGCGCGCATCTTCTCGAGATCGGGTTCCGGCACCAGGGCGCGCAGGATCAACTCGTCGTCGTCCTCGGTGCCGTAGCGCTTGCGCAGCTCCTCGATGCTCGGCTGCTCGGGCGGATTGCCAGCCACCTGCTTGGCGCGGGGTGCGGCCATGATCTTGTCGAGCACATTGGGATCGATCGGCGCGACCGTCTGGCCGTAGAAGCCGGCGGCGTATTGGATCACTTCGTCGGGCACGATGCTGTAGCGCTTGCCCGTCACGATGTTGAGCACAGCCTGGATGCCGACCAACTGGCTGAAGGGTGTGGCCATGCCGGGATAGCCGAGATCGCGCCGCACCTCGGCCGTTTCGCGCAGCACATCGTCGAGCCGGTGGGTCATGTTGTGCTGGGCCAGCTGCGCCTTCAGCGTGCCCGTCATGCCGCCCGGGATCTGATGGCGGATCGAGAGCACATCGTACTCGTTGGCCTGGTTGACCAGATAGCCGGCCGCCTTGCCGACGCGCTCGAAATGATCGGCCACTGCCGGAAACAGCGACTTGTTGAGGCTGTGGGTGTGGCCCAGCAGTTCGATGTTGTGGACCATGATCTCGGTCGAGGGCACCGAGGGGCCATTGGCCATCGGCCGGCTGGCCGTGTGCAGGATCGAGACGCCGAGATCGACCGCATCGAGATAGGCCTTGGCAGACTGGCCGAGGATGTTGTTCGCATGGAA
>CAZNZI010000503.1:0-2698 GCA_964577475.1 uncultured Rhodospirillaceae bacterium | reverse complement strand
CCCTGCCGCCGCTGCGCGAACGTGGCGACGACATCGAGCTTCTGGCGGAGTCGATCCTGCGCCGCGTCTGTACCCGTATGGGCCATGACGGCGTGGGATTGTCGCAGGAAGCGATGGATTGCCTGCGCGCCTATCATTGGCCAGGCAATATCCGCGAGATCGAGAACATTCTCGAGATGGCGGTGATCCTGGCCAACGGGCCGATGATCCTGCCGGAGCATCTCGCGCCGCGCATCCGCGTTGCCTACGAAGACTCACCGGTCCGCATCGCGACGCCGGCCGCGGTGGCTGACAACGCGACCCTGCGCGACGTGGAACTCGAAACGATCCGCAACGCGCTGCAGGAATACGACTGCAACATCTCGCGCGTATCGCGGGCGTTGGGCATTTCGCGCAGCACCGTCTATCGCAAGATGCGCGAGATCGGGATCACTCGCACCGTGAATATGAGCTGACGCGCGGAGTGCGCGTCACTCGGACGGTTTGGCCGGGTGCCAGAGGCGCCGGTCGGTGTCTTTCTCGTAGCCCTTGCCGTTGGGGAAACTGACCAGCTCGCACTGCATCCCCCAGGGCGTGAGGAAATAGACCCAGGTCTGTCCCGCGTTGGGTCCGGCGGTGCGCACCGTCGGCTCGCCCATGATGCGCACTTTGTTGGCCCTGAGATACGCAATCGCAGTGTTGAAATCGTCGACATAGAAGGCGAGGTGATGGCCGCCGACATCGCTGTTCTTTGGCTGCTGCTTGTTCTGGTCGGGCGACTCGTACTCGAAGAGTTCGAAATTCGAACCGAAGCCGCAGCGCAGGAAAGTGATCTTCTTCATCACCGCGCGCGGATGGACGCCGAGGTGTGTCTCCATCCAATCGCTGTCGGACTGGAACGGGCCGAGATCGAAGAACTGCTCGCAGCCGATCACATCGACGAAGAAGTCGACCGCTTCCTTGAGGTTGGGCACTGTGAAGCCAATATGGTCGGTTCCCCGCAGTCCCGGCATGCCTTTGGCCGATGTGCTCATTCTGCGGCCAGCCAGCGGCTGTCCCCACGATTGGCCATCGCCTCGGCGAAGCCTTTGTTGACTTCCTCGGCACCGACGAAGGCGGCGCGCTCCAGCACCTTCGAAACGCTGGGCGACGATTCGCCGCCATGGATGCGCTTCACCGGCTGGTCGAGCCAGTCCATGTAACGCCGCTGCACCTCGTCAGCCAGCAGCGCGCCGTAGGAGACCGTCAGCGGGCCTTGCTCCAGCACAACCACATTGTTGGTCTTCTTGACGCTGGTGCCGATGGTTTCCCAATCCAGGCCGGCGCGATCGAGCGAACGCAGATCGACGATCTCGGCATCGATGCCCATTTCCTCGGCGACACGCTTGGCCAGCGGCACCATCGCGAGATAGGTGAGCACGGTGAGCTGGGTACCCGGCCGTGTCACCTTCGCCTTGCCGAGCGGGATGTAGTAGTCGAGATCCTCGGTCGGGCCGATGCCGGACGACAGATAGAGATCGACATGTTCGATCATCAGAACCGGGTCTTCGCAGAGCAGCGCGCTGTTCATCAGCCCGACATAGTCGAAGGGCGTCGAGGGCGCCACGATGCGCCAGCCGGGCCAGTTGCTGTAAAGCCCCGCCGGATCCATCGAATGCTGCGAGCCGTAGCCCGTGCCGAGCGCGCATTTGGTGCGCAGCACCAGCGGCATGCGCGTCTCGCCGCCGAACATGTGCCGCGCCTTGGCGATCTGGTTGAACAGCTGATCGGCCGCCACCAGTGCGAAGTCGGGATACATCAGCTCGACGACCGGGCGATAGGTGCCTTCGCTCGCGACACCGCCGGCCATGCCCGAGAAGCCCAGCTCGGCAATCGGCGTCGGGATGATGCGGTCGGGATATTTCTGCGCGAGCCCCTTGGTCGCGCCATTGGTGCCGCCACGCAGTTTGTGAATGTCCTCACCGAGACAGAAGATGCGCTCATCGGTCTCCATCCGTCGATCCATGACGCTGGAGATTGTCTCGATGAACTTCACCTCGCCGAGCTTGCCGGAGAAGGTTTCCTGTTCCTCGAAGCGCACACCTTCGAATTCAGAGAGATCGCCGCGCAGCCCGTAGTCGCGGAACTGGATGTCGGGCCACAATTCGGCACGCACCTTGCGCTTGTTGCCGTCGGGAATCGTCAGCGCCTCGACGATCGCGTCCATCGCCGACTTCGCCTTGTTGCGGATAGTTGCGTCCTGATCGGCAGTCAGCCATTTGCGCTGAATCATCTCCTGCGCGGTGCGCGCCAGCGGATCGCGTTTCTTCCAATCGGCTTCCTCGTCCTTGCTGCGGTAGCCGAAGGCGCTGCCGATCGTGCCGCCGCCATGATGCATATAGCGATAGACCATCGCTTCGATCACCGCGGGGCCTTTGCCCGAGCGCATGATCTCGAGCGCCTTCTCGGAGGCGACGCGCACGGCGACCGGGTCCATGCCGTCGACGCGATAGGAGGGAATGCCGTAGGCGAGGCCGCGCGAGGACATGCGCACCTCGCGGGTTTCCTCCTCCAACGTTGTCGAGACGGCATAGCCGTTGTTCTCGATGAAGAAGCAGATCGGCAGGATCCACAGCGCCGCCAGGTTGAGCGACTCGGGCACCGAGCCGAGATTGACGCCGCCATCGCCGAAATAGGTGACGACCACGTCGCCCTGGCCCTTGCGCTTGCGCGCCCAGGC
>CAZNZI010000502.1:0-11341 GCA_964577475.1 uncultured Rhodospirillaceae bacterium | reverse complement strand
CGGGCAACGATTCGATTACTCTGGGCCGCGCGCCGGCGGCCGGTGTCTTCGATCTCGGCGACGGCAACGATACCGTCACCATGGCCGCGGCGGGTGGAACCCTGACGTTGTCTAATGTCGAAGCCGTCACCGGCAGCACGGGCAGCGACATTCTGACGGTGAAGACCGCTTTTGCCGGTTCGATCGATCTGGGCAGCGGTACGGACCATCTGACCTTGGCGAATGCGGCAAACGCGGTCACTGTTTCGAATGTCGAGATCGTGACCGGCGGGAGCGTGGGCAACGAGATCGTGGTGGCCGCCGAGTCCAAGGCGACGACCATCATCGGCGGCATTGGCGGCGATACGATCACCGCAGGAACGGGTGCCGACCTGATCACCCTGGGTGCCGCCGGGACCGGCGCGGACTCGATCCACTACAATACCGCGCAACTGGCCAATCCGCATTTCGGCGACACGATCAGGAATTTTGACGCCGCCCATGATCAACTGTTCTTCGATGGCTTGATGCAGGGGGGCACGCCGACCTTGCAGACGGGACGATTCTCTTCGTTCACCGCGACCGGCTCATCGCAGGAATTCTACGACACGACGACCCACATCCTGCATATCGACGCCACCGGCGCGGCCGGAGCGGGTGATATGGCGATCACGCTGACGGGCGTCAGCGGCACCGTGCAGGATGCCAATTTCGTCTGGAGCTAGGCCGGTTCGCGCGGTTCGAAGGCGCCCAGATAGGCGGTCAGGGTGTCGACGAACAAGCGGGCCGGACGCGCGAATTTGCGGTCGGGCCGCAGGATCAGCCCGCCATGGCGTATCACCGGCGGCGCCAGCCCGCCGATTTCGCGTACGGCCTTACGCAGCAGATCGCCTGCCATCATCAGCCGCGGCATCACGGCGATCGTATCTGTCGAGAGCAGCATCTCGCGGATGAGGGGCAGGGAACTCGACCGCAAGGCGTTGTCTTGCGGCAGGTCGAGGCTCTGCAAGAAGCGTTCGATGTCGCGGTGAACCCGCTGGGTTGCCGTTGGCAAGGCCAGCGGAAAGCCAGCCAACATCGGTGCCGTGATCTCCCGCTTCCGGAACAGCGGATGGCTGCTCCGCGCCACGGCGACGATCGGTTCCTCGTAAAGGACCGTGCGATGAAAGCGGTCGGGCTTGGCCGGTTCATAGAGACGGCCGACCACCATATCGACCTCGCCCAGCGCCAGGGCGGCGAGCATCTCTTCGGTCCGGCCCTGCACAACACCCACGGCGATCTTGGGGTGAGCCTCGCGCATCCGGGCGATCACGCCGGGCAGCAGACCGGCTGCGGCGGCGGGCCGGGCGCCGATCGAGACGGTGCCGGCGCTGCCGTCGATCGTCTCGTCGAGTTCCTGTTCGAGCCGGTGCAGCTCGAAGACGATGGATCGCGCCGTCTCGATGACTCGCTCGCCCACGGTGGTCGGCGTGACGCCCTTGGCGTGGCGTTGGAACAGGGGCGCGCCCATCATCGTCTCGGTCTCGCGCAGAGCCTGGGTGACGGCGGGCTGGGTCAGGCCCAGCACCTTGGCGGCGCGCACGACACTACCTTGCGCGGCGATCGTTTCGATCACCCGCAAATGGCGGATTTTCAGGCGTCGGTCGAGAGCGCGTTTCACCGGCGCCGATTGTGCGCCGGAATCGTGGTGCCGTCGATATCGGGTTGGACCGCCAGCAGGGCGTCGAGCCGGTCGAGCAGTGCGGCATTTTTGTCGACCGGCTGGCCGGCTTTGCCCAAAGCGAAGGTCAGGTCCTGCCGGTCGGCGATGCGCTCGCTCAACAGCGGTTCGATCCCCGCCTCGGCCACGGTGCGGGCCGCCTCGCGCATCTCCTCGGCGCGGCGTTTGCCGTGCAGGACGGTCCGCGAGACCATGTAATTGGCCGTCTTGGTCCAGTCGGGCAGGGGCAACATATCGCCCAGCGAGCCCAGCACATCGGCCTCGACCCCATAGCGGCGGGCCGCGAGCAGGCTTTCGGTCAGCAGGGCCTCGATGCCCTTGGTGAGCACGCTGCGGCAGAGCTTGACCGCCGAGGCGCGGCCGACGGCGGTGTCGTAGACCTTGGCATCCAGGTTCAGGAGTGCCGCGAGGGCCAGGAAATCGGCGGCATGCGGTCCGCCGAGCAGCATCGGCACGCGAAGCCCATGGGGTGGGACGGAACTCATCACCGCGGCTTCGACATAGCGCCCGCCAGCCGCGTCGATGAGCTGGCTCGCGTCACGCTTGACGCCCGGCGATGCTGAATTGAGATCGACGAAGAAAGCGCCCTTGCCAATGGCCGCGCAGGCCGATTTGGCAGCGTTGAGGGTCTCGGCGGCTGTGACGGCGCTGAAAACCAGTGTGGCGCCCGTCACGGCCTCGGCGGCGCTTCTGCATGGACTGGCATCGGCGTTCGCCGCCGGGACGGTTTGGGTGAATTTGATATCGTAGGCACGGAGTTTCCGCACATCCTTCGCGCGCAACTCGCGGGCGAAGATGCTACCCACCTCGCCAAAGCCGATCAGGGCAATGTCAAAGCTGGTCGGGGACATGCACTTCTCCGGTCATCAGCTTGCGGGCTGTGCGCAGCAGGGCGGCCTTGCGGATGATCGGTGCGCTGTCCCTCATCTCGATCTCTGCGGTTACCGAGAAGAAGCCGGTTGGATGCTCGACATCGATCGTCTGGGCACCGAGCCCCGCGTTCAGCCGCGCGACATCGGCCGCGACCGAACCGGGCAGGACGCAGGCGGTAGCGACGCTGACGGCGCCCAGAACGCCGACTGCCTTGTGGGCGCGATGGGGAATGAAGCTGCGCGTCGAGATATGGCCGCCCTGGATCGGCGGTGCGGCCAGGCACATCTTCGGCACATTCTTCTTGGTCACGTCGCCCAGATTCATCAGCGGACCGGCAACGAGACGGATGCGTTCGACCCTCTCTCGCAGGGCCTTGTTCTCCTCGAGCACCTCGGGCGTCTCATAGCCGGTGACGCCCAGATCGGCGGCGCGCATCACCACGACCGGCATGCCGTTGTCGATACAGGTGACGTCGATGCCTTCGATCGTGTCGCGCACATGGCCGGTGGGCAACAGTGCGCCGCAGCTTGATCCCGCGACGTCGACGAATTCGATCATCACCGGGGCGGCAGTACCAGGCACGCCGTCGATCCGGGCGTCGCCATCATAGCGAACCTTCCCGCTCGGTGTTTCGACGGCGGCGACCGCCACGCTGTCGGTGTTGACCATGCGGATGCGCACGGGCGTCGTGTCGCCCTGCGGCTCCACCCAGCCCTGCTCGATGGCGAAGGGACCGACTCCCGCCAGGATATTGCCGCAGTTTTGAGACGAATCGACGCGCGGTTCATCCACTACGACTTGCAGGAACAGGTAGTCGACATCGACATCGGGATCGGTCGAAGGCTTCACCACGGCAACTTTGCTGGTGAGCGGATCGGCGCCGCCCAGGCCGTCGATCTGCCGGTCATCGGGCGAGCCCATGGCGGCCAGCAAGATGCGGTCGCGGGCGGCCTCATCTTGGGGGAGGTCGGTGCCGCGGAAATAGAGGCCCTTGGATGTGCCGCCGCGCATGATGGTGCAGGGGATCGCGCGGGTCACGGGATCAGTCCTTGCCGTAGTCGCGATAAACAAGACCCTTCAAGGCCAGTTTCTCGCGCATGTCGTAGATGTCGAGGCCCAGTGCCCCCGCATTCAACTTCTTGCGCGTCTCCGCTTCCTTGGCCTCGCGTGACGCAGCAGCCTTGGCGACGGCGGCAGCGTCGGCGCGGCGCACCACGACCACGCCGTCGTCATCGGCCACGATCACGTCGCCGGCTTCGATGCGCTGTCCGGCACAGACAATCGGCACATTGACCGAACCCAGCGTCTCCTTCACCGTGCCCTGAGCCGAAATGGCCTTCGCCCAGACCGGGAATTTCATCTCTGTCAGATCGGCCACATCGCGCACGCCCGCATCGATGATCAGCCCGCGCACCCCGCGCGCCATCACCGATCCGGCCAGCAGATCGCCGAAGTAGCCTGCATCGCTAGGCGAGGTGGGAGCAACCACCATGATATCACCCGGGCCGCATTGTTCGACGGCCACATGGATCATCCAGTTGTCGGCGGGCGCGACCTCGACCGTGACCGCCGAACCGGCGATCCGCGCGCCCGGCCAGATGGGGCGCATGTAAGAGGCGAGGCAGCCGATACGGCCCTGGGCCTCGTGTACCGTCGCCACGCCTGACTTGGCGAGCGCATCGATCACGGCTGCGTCGGCACGTGGCACATTGCGGATGACGACGTTCATGCCAGCGTCTCCACCACATGGGGGAATACGGCGGCATAGGCCTCGCCGTATTTGATCGATTTTTTGTCGGAGTTGCGGGCGGCTTGTACGCCGCGCTGAAGCGCGACGCGAGTGTAGTACTCCCAGAGATGCTCCTGCCCGGCCATGCATTCGATGGCGGCGCGCTTCTTGTCCCACACCTCGGTGATGTTGAGCAGCACGCTGGGCTTCCAATCGCATTGTTCGGGCTGGTGCGGTTCGAACAGGAAGACCGGCGGCGCGCCGACGATCTTCTCGCCGGGTTTGTGACCCTCGGCCTGGGCGATGATGCGCGCGTGCTGCGCCAGTTCCGCCGAGGCCGGATGATCGAAGTTGTAAGGGTCCTTCAGCGAATGGGTCAGGACGAAGGAGGGCAGGATCTTGCGGTAGACGTCGACCAGGCGGAACAGCGCCGTCTCGTCAACCTTCAGCGGATAGTCGCCCAAGTCGAAGAACTCGATTGCATGGGCCCCCAGAACCTGCGCGGCCTTCTCAGCCTCGGCGCGGCGTTCGCGTTTGACGATGTCTTCGGTCATCTCCGCGCCGCGGCGCCAGAGCTTGGCCGATTCGCCGCGCTCGCCATAGGAGAGGCAGACGATCGTCACCTCCCAGCCTTTCTGGGCATGGAGCGCGATCGCACCGGCGGCGCGCCATACGAAATCGGCGGAATGGGCGCTGACGACAAGGGCGGTCTTGGCCATCGTTCAGCCCTTTCCGTCGGTCCGTTTGAAATCGGCCCAGCGCGACGAACCGCCCTGAGTCCACTTGACCGGCTCGGGCAGGGCCTCGTTCATCAGGGCCGGGTTCTTCAGCCGCGTATCCTGGCCCGGCACGGGGTTCTTGATCGCCTCTTCAAGGGTGAGCGCGAGGCTCCACTCGTCGGCAGGGCGGATTTCGTCATCCTTGAAGACGCGATCGAGGCCCCAGAAGATTTCCAGGCGATGCCCGTCGGGGTCGCGGAACTCGACGGCAATCTGCACGCCGGCACGGCGGCGGCCCTCGAAGTCGATCGGCACCCCGGCACGGCGCAGATGATTGCGGGCCGTCACGACCTCGTCGAGGGTCGCGACCTCGAAGGCGATGTGGTTGAGTTCGATGTTCGGCGATTTGTCTTTCATCGATCCCACCAGTGCGATGCCGTGGTGATCGGGATCGAACCGCATGAAGCACATGCGGCCGGGCACCATGCTGTCGGGATACCAGTCGGAGACTTTGAAGCCGAGGATCTCGGTATAGAAGCGCACCGAGAGATCGATATCGCTGCAGTTCAGCACCACATGGCCGATCTTGGTGATCTTGAACAGGGACCGCGGTACCGCGCCCACTTCGATGCCTGCTGCCTTTACCGGTGTCACCATGCTGATCCCATCTGAAAATGCGGTTCAATGTTAGCCGTGCCGCATGGACCATGCCCATAAGATTTGACCACGGGCGTATAAGCCGGTGCTACGATAGGCTCAATGAAACCAAGCATTTAAGGGAGGGGGTGATGGCGACATTCGTGTTGGTGCATGGCGCGTGGCATGGCGGCTGGTGCTATCGCGCGGTGGCGAAGATACTGCGCGCGGCGGGGCACGATGTGTATACGCCGACCCTGACCGGTTGCGGCGAGCGGTCGCATCTCACGCACGCCCGGATCAACCTCGATACCCATGTCCAGGACATCGTCAACACGATCCGTTGGGAGGATCTGGACCGCGTCGTGCTCTGCGGTCATTCCTATGGCGGCATGGTTGTCACGGGTGCAGCCGACGCGCTTTCGGACAAGGTTGCCGCACTGGTCTATCTCGATGCCTTCGTGCCGACCAAAGACGGTGAGGCACTGTGGGACAACATCTCCGACCTGGAGAAGCAATTGTTCCTGAGCAGCGTCGGCGTCGACGGGCTCAGCATGCAGCCAATCCCGGCCAAGATGTTCAATGTAAAGGCGAGCGAACAGGCCTGGGTCGACGGCAAATGCGTGCCGCATCCCTATGCCGGGTTCCTCCAGGGCCTCAAGCTGACCGGCAAGGCCAATGCGATCAAGAAGCGCGCCTATATTTTCGCGCAAGGCTGGGACCTGGGCGGCACGCCGACGCCGTTCAAAGCCTATTACGAGCGGCTGAAGACGGACGCCGCCTGGACCACGCACGCGCTGCCTGGCGGTCACGACCTGATGGTCGACAATCCGGAAGAGGTCGCAAAGATTCTGATGGCTTCAGCTTAGATCAGGACGGCGCCAGATAGGCGCTGTGCAGGATGTCCATATTCTGCTCAAGCTCGCGCGGCGCGCCCGAGAAGCGGATGCGCCCGCGCTCCATCACATAGGCGTAATGGGAAATCTTGAGCGCGATATGGGTGAACTGCTCGATCAGCAGCACGCCGATGCCGCGCGCAGCGAAAGCTTCGAGCACCGGCACCAGACGGGCGACGATCACGGGCGCAAGGCCGAAGGACAATTCGTCGGCCAGGATATAGCGCGGCTGGCTGACGATGGCCTGGGCCAGCACCACCATCTGCTGCTGGCCGCCTGAGAGCGCGCCGGCACGCACCGTGTAGCGCGTCTTCAATTCCGGGAAGGTCTCGAGCGCATGCTCGACCGCCTTATCGAGATCGGGCCGGCTAAGAGCGCTGCCGGCCACGCGCAAATTCTCTTCGACGGTCAATTCGGTCAGCACGCGGTGGCCTTCCGGTACCGCGGCAACGCCGAGACGGCGCACCGCTTCGGGCCGCTGCCCGACGATCGATTTACCGTCGAGGGTGATCTGACCGCTGGAGATCGGCAGCGCGCCGACAATCGAAAGGACCAGCGAGCTTTTGCCGGCACCATTGGCGCCCAGCAAGGCCGTGATCTTGCCCGGCGCGATATTGAGGTCGATGCCGTGGATGATCGGCTTGGCGGCGCGCGCCACATGCAGCGCGTTGACGGAAAGACCTTCGCTCATGCCGCTTCTTCCACCGTGCCGAGATAGGCGGCACGCACCTTGGGGTCCTTGAGCACGTCGCCGGTGTTGCCGAAGGCGATCTTGCTGCCGAAGTCGAGCACCAGCGTTTCGTGGCACGTGGCCGAGATCAGGTCGACGTCGTGGTCGACCAGGAGGACCTGCGCGCCGCAGTAATCGGGGATGCCGACGATCACTTCGCGCAGATGATCGGATTCGGATTCGCTCAGGCCGGCACCCGGCTCATCCATCATCACCAGCCGCGGCTTGGAGATGATGCAGCGGGCGATCTCGACCAGGCGGCGGTCGCTGGCATTGAGCGCAAAACCGACTTGTTCGGCGCTCTTCGAAAGACCGACATAGTTCAGCGCCTCGCCGATCAGTTCCTTCTGGGTCTTGCCATGGGTCGGCAGATTGTCGAGCGCGGCGGCGACATTGTTCCAGACGGTCAGATTTTCGACGACCTGTTCCGTTTGGAAGGTGCGGCGGATGCCGAAGGCTGCACGGCGGTTGATCGCGATCTTGAGCAGGTCTTCACCATCGACGACCACCGAGCCAGTGGAACGCTTGACGAAACCGCTCAGCACGTTGAGCAGGGTGGTCTTGCCGGCGCCATTGGGGCCGACCAGGCCGGTGATCTTGGCGCCGAGATCGGCGCTCAACTCGTTGAGGCCGCGGACGCCGCCGAATTCGACGGTGAGGTTGCGGATCTCGATCACGCTTTCTTCTCCACGGCGCGCGGTTTCAAGCCGGGAACTTTCGAGGCGATCAACCGGCCGAGGCCGACAACCTGCCCCGAGATGCCTTGCGGCGCGGTGATCAGGGCGTGCAACAAGCCGAAGCCGAAGACCATGATTGCGAGATTGCCGTCGACATGCCAATCGGTCAGCAGGCCGGGCACGGCGCGCAACAACAGGCCGGCGAAGATCGGCCCCGACCAATGGAATGCGCCGCCGATCACCGTCAATGCGAACATCATGATCGATTCGCTGGCGGCAAAGGCGCGGCCGTCGAGCTGGCCGATGCTCGACGCCATCATGGCGCCCGACACGCCGGCCAGGAACCCGGCGATGGCGAAGGCGATCATCTTATAGGCGACGATGTTGACGCCCATGGCGACCGCACCCGTCTCGCTGCGCCGGATGAGTGCCCAGGCGCGGCCGGGTCGCGCGCGCCGGATCAGGATGACGGCAACGAAGGCGATGAACACCACGACCAGTGCATAGCGGAAGAAGGCCACGTCGCTATGCGCCAGATCGGGATGCGGCATGAACTGCCGCGCGCCTGACCTCAGCTTGCCGGTGAAGCCATCGCCGCCATCGGGAAAGCTGGTCTTATTGATGACCACTTGGAACGCGCCGGCGATCATCAGAGTGATCAGCGCGAAATAGAGGCCGCGCATGCGCAGCGCGGGCAGGCCGAAGAAGACGCCCAGGATCGCCGCCGCCACGCCGCCGGCCAGGAAGCCGACTTCGAGCGGGATGTGATAGGCGTGATAGAGGCGCAGGCAGACCCAGCCGCCGATGCCGAACAGCGCGTATTGGCAGAGCGAGATCATGCCAAGCTGCGCGTAGAGCAGGGCGACGCTGAGGCTGGCCAACGCGATGATCGTCACCGAGGTGAAGTTCTTCAGCCAATAGGCCGAAGCGATATTGGGCAGCAGGACGCCGATGATGACGACCCAGATCAGCGCCACGCGGATTTCCTGCCAGGCCGTGTTGGGCCGCTCGAAAGCGGTCGGCACGCTGCGGAACTGATCCATGCGGCTTAGGGTCAGGCCGCCCCGCTGGTACCAGAGCAGCGCCAGGCCGGCGACGACGAAGGGTGCTGCCGAACGGAAGCCGGAGATGGCCGGGATCGGCGTCGCACCGGCCTCGAGCACACCGATGATCAGGCCGCCGATGACGACAGCGGTCAGCGAAGTGAGACGGCCCAGGATCGCCGCGGCCACTGCCGAGACGACGGTGTAGGTGAGGGTGATGCCCTGCAGGCGCACCATGTTGGCAAGGAAGATGCCGCTGACGCCGGACAGGGCACCGGAGATGACCCAGGCCCAAGCGTCGGTTCGCAGGACCGGCACGCCGACCAACCCGCTGATGTCGCGGTCGTTGGCCAGGGCGCGCATATTTAGGCCCAGGCGGCTCCGCTTGAGGAAGATACCCATGCCCACGGTGACGCCGATCGCGAGAATGAAGGCGATCGTCCGTGTCACGGTGATGCGGACACCGATTACGCTGAAGCCATAGGCGTCAGTGGGAAGCGGCAGGCTGCGCGGCCATTCGCCCCAGATGAATTCGACGAAGCCGAGAACGATCAGCGCGAAACCCAGCGTGGCGACCGCCCGGACGATCGGATCGGTCGTTGCCAAGCGCGGCGCGACGAAACGGCCATAGAGGAAAGCGAGGGTGGTGGACACCGCGATGCCGGCGATCCAACCCACCCAGGTCGGGCCACCCCAATCCGCAATCTGCCATGCGAGCAAGGCGCACAGGGCGCCAAGGGCTCCCTGTGCCAGATTGAGTACGCCGGAGGCGCGGTAGAGGATGACGAGGCCGACACCGGCGAGGACGTAAACCGCGCCGGTGCCGAGCCCCGAGACTATAAAAGGACCAAAATCAGGCATCTCTGAATAGTACCCGGCTTAGTCGGCCAGGTGCTGTTCCTTTTCCATTTTCCGGATGTTCGCCAGATCGGGGTCCTCCATCTGGAAGCAGGACTTCCGGGTGACGAACTTGCCGTCGGCGATTTCCGCCACCGAGCCCGCGTGTGTCGCATTGTGCTCGTCGCCGGGACCGAAATACCAGGGGCTGCAAGACACGTCGGTCTTGACGTCCTTGATGTTACGGAAGGCTTCGGACACCGCCGCGCGGTCGATCTTCTTCGGATCGAGCTTCAGCAGGGCCTGGGTCGCCACATAGGCGGCCAGGTAACCGGCCTGCGAGAAGGTGTTCCGCTGGTCGCTCTTGCTGCCGTACTTGTCGAGCACCGCATGCCAGTTGTCGACATCGCCGCCGTGCTTGTCGAGCGGTTCGAGTTCGAGTTCGATGAACACGCGGCCGCCCTTGTTCCAATACGGGCCGATCGCCTTCGGCACGCTCTCGTCATAGTGCGATGTCGGTGCGGTGATATAGACCTTGCCGCCCAGCTGCTGCTGTTCGGCAGCGGCATAGAGCGGAATGCCCATTTCCTTCGGCGTGTTGAAGTCAATCGCATCTGGCTTGAAGGTCATGGCTTCGAGGATCACCGAGGTGGCGTCCATCGAGGCCGGGTCGAGCAGCATGGTCTTCACTTCCATGCCGACCGTCTTGCCGTAGGCTTCGACGCCGTAGCACGACCAGTCGCCCGTGTTCGGGATGTTCGGCGCAATGCAGACCATGCGCTTCACCTTCAACTCGTCATGCATATACTGCGCGGCGCCGATGTTGCTCATGCGCGGACCGCCGTTGGTCGGCGCGATGTTCTTCGAGTGGAAGCAGTCACGCGGCACGCCTACGCCGGTGATCGAGAGCACGTTGTTGGTTTCGTAGAATTTGGCGTTCGTTGCGCATTCCACGAAGCTCGAGCTGCCGACCATGCCGACGACCTTCACGTCGTTGACCAGCTTGGCCGCGACCTGTGCGGCGATTTCCGGATTCCACTGATCGTCTTCCACGTCATATTCGACCGGACGGCCGTTGATGCCGCCGTTCGCGTTGACGCATTTGAAATAGGCGGCAGCGGCCTGAGCCGAGCCGCTGAAATCGGCAGGGCCGGTCTTGCCCACGACGGAGCCGATCTTGATCGGGTCGCCCGACGCGGCCTTGCCATTGCTCATGCCGCATTTTGGTTCAGCGGCGGAAGCGGTGCCAGACATCGCGAATGCGATGCCGGCGGCAACGACAACCCCCGCAAGCGTTGTAAGAAGTTTCATTGGAGTCACTCCCTTGGTTCCAGGCTAACGCTTCACTTCGTTGCTTCCATTTCTGCCGGTCCCAGAATACGCCACCGCGCAGCACGCCACGAAAGGCAAACCGCGCGACACCGGTCAAAGTCCGGGCAAACCGATATTTTCGGCCAGCTTACGTACCCACCTGGTTACCGTTCTTTTTCTTCTTGGCGCTT
>CAZNZI010000501.1:0-4864 GCA_964577475.1 uncultured Rhodospirillaceae bacterium | reverse complement strand
CTAATTGATCAAAGTTCGGGGTTAGGGACGGATGAACAAGATCGAGATCGACTCCACCCGTTCGGTCAATCGCGACCGGCTGCTGCGCCTGCTCCGCATCCATGGGCGGATGGCGCGGATCGATCTCGCGCGCCTGGTCGGTCTCTCGCCGGCGACGGTATCGGCGATCGCGGCGGAGCTTCTCCACAACGGTCTCGTGCGCGAGGTCGAAGGCGAAGACGAAGCCGAGCTGATCAACGGCAGCCGCGGCCGCGGCCGGCCCAAGGTGATGATCGATCTGGTGGCGCGCACCGCCTGCATCATCGCCGTCAAACTCTCGATCAACGAAATCCAGGTCGCGCTCGGCGATTTCTCGGGCGGCGTCAGCGAGACGGAGATCCTGCCGATCGATACGCGCAGCATCGCGGCGGCCGAGCTGGTGCGCGTGGTGGGCGACACGATCGCCGATTTCAAGGAACGCCACACATCGGGCTACGGTCCCTGTCTCGGCATCGGCGTTGCGGTGCAGGGACTGGTGCGCGGCGCCGATACGCTGGTGTGGAGTCCGGCGCTGGGCGCGCGCGATGTCAACATCGTGCGGCCGCTTGTCAGCCGCTTCCAGCTTCCCGTCGTGATGATGAACGACGCCAACAGCATCGCGAGCGCTGTGCGCAACCGCTCGCGCTATCAAAGCGTCGACAATCTCGCGGTGGTGATGCTGGGCGCCGGTGTCGGCATGGGCCTGGTGCTGGGCGGGAACCTCTATGACGGCAGTACCGGCGCCGCCGCCGAATTCGGCCATACGAAATTCCAGATCGACGGGCCGCTCTGCATGTGCGGCAAGCGCGGCTGTGTGGAGAGCTATGTCTCCGATTACGCGCTCCACCGCGACGCGCGGACCATGTTCGGCCTGCCGGCGGTGAATGTGCAGCATCCCTCGGAATCAGAGATGCGCGCCATCAGCGATCTGGCCGATGGCGGCGACGAGCGCGCGCGGACGTTGTTCGAACAGGCCGGCCGCGTGCTGGGTTACGGCATCGGCAATCTGATCGCGCTGGTCAGCCCCGACCTCGTGCTGGTGACCGGGCCCGGCGTGCGCGCCTATCGCCATCTCGAAGGCGGCATGCGCCAGGGCCTCGGCGACGCGATGGTCGAGACCCTACTGACCCACACCCATATCGAGCCGCTGCCCTGGGAAGAAGACCTCGCCTTCCGCGGCGTGGTCGGCCAGGTGCTGGACCGGGTGCCGGCGCCGTAGCGCCCAAAACCGTCATTGCAAGGAGCGACGCGACGAAGCAATCCATCCCTTCGAGCACTGGATTGCGTCGCTTCGCTCGCAATGACGTTTACTAAAGGGCGAACTTACAGTTCACCCACGCCGACCACGCGGTGGACCGAGATCACGTCGCTGAGCGGCCATTCCAGCATGCGGGCCGGATTGAACTGGCGCACGATCAGGTTGTTGGGCGTGCGGCTTTCGAAGACCTTGAGATAGGCGAGCGGCGGGGCGTGTTCGTCGATGCCCTTCAGCTGCACCACCACATTGTCGCCCTTGCGCACTGGCCGGCTGGGATTGACCAGCACCAGCCAGCCCGCCTCGAAGCGCGGCGACATCGACTCGCCCTGCACATAGATGCCATAGGCATTGCGCGCGCCGCTGAGCGAGGGCGGCCGTTCGACGTATTCGACCACCTGGCCGTTCATCTCGAAGGATCCATCGACGCCGCCGACCGCTGAGCCATGCACCGGCAGGTCGCGCAACATCGAACCACGCGCGGGCATGTCGAGGGCCTGGGGGACGAAACCGCCATCGTTGCCCGATTCGGACATCTGGAAACCGGCGCCATCCTCTTCATCGGCCGCGCGCCGCGCCTGCCGGCGTGAGATCAGGCGGCTGACCAGTTCCTCGGTCGGCATCTCGAGCGTGGCCGCCATGATCGGCAGTTCGGTAACCTGCACATTGCGCCGGCCGCCGATGATTTCGGATACGCGCGCGGGATCGATCCCCAGCGCTTTGGCGAGGCCGCTTTTTGTTTTGCGCAAGCTTTTCAGCCTGTCGCCGATCCAGCGGTTATCCATATTCCGATTATCGCATTCCGAAACCCGTCAATCAACTACCACATTCGCAATTTATGCGTTGACCGCAATTTGCGATAGTCGCTAGTATTTGCCCCTTCGCCCATCGCAGCAGGGGATCTGTCTCATGAGCATTGTCGCGCGGCTTGAGCTTCCGGACGCTATCGCGGTTTCTCCGATCGAACCGCCCGGCGACCCCCAATCCGGACCGGGTTTTGACCTGGTCCGCTGCATCCGGGCGTTCGATGGCTGGGTGGCGCCGGACGGACTGGCGCCCCGCGCGGTGCTCGAGCGGCTGGTCGAGCAGGGCCGGCTCGAGGCCTGGCCTGGCCGGCCGCTCTATCGTGCGCCGCGCTCTCCGATGTCGGCCAATGCGGGAGACGCGGCATGAAGGGCGGCGGCACTGCGAAGGCGGCGGCGATCGAGACGCGCGAGGCGACGACGCTGACCGCGCTTCTGGTCTGGACCTATGCGCGGCAAAAAGCCGATGTGATGAGCGGCAAGGGGCTATGGACATCCGAGCGCAAAAGTGCCGCGGAACCCGAGCCGGTGCAGCAGTGGTCAGGTTGCGGATGTGCCCAATTGGCCGAGGTTCATGCGCTCGGCGCCCGCATCGAGAGAGGCGGCTGGCAGCGGCCCGCCGTTCATCCCGATGCCGACCTGGTTCATGACCTCGTGGTCGAGCAGAGCAAGACCGACTGGGCCGGCGCGATGCTGCTGCGCCGCTATGGCCGCCAGGGCGGCACACCCGAATGGTCCGACGGCCACCAGGAGTTCGAGCCGACCTATGACGAGCGCGACCGTATCATCCAGGACCGCTACGACGAGGTCGTCCTCGTGGTGGACGGCAAGGGGCGGGAGCGCGCCAAGCCGGTCCTCTACTGTCCGGTCCGTCTCTATCCCGACGACGCCTGGGTCGACATGACCCGCGGCGAGTACCGGCTATGGCATTCATCCCTGAAGCGGCTCGCCGCCAGCCTCGCCGACCTGCCCGCCGGGAAGCAGCTCGCGCGTTGGCTTGTGGCGGGGCTCGGTGCCGCCGCTGAACCATGGGCTATGCAAAATTTACGACATAGCGAAAGTCGCAATTTTTAGCTTGACGATACCCCGCGAAAAGTTGACAATGCCTCCAAGCCAAACGAGCGCCCCAGACCAACCCTCTGGGGCGCTTCGCTTTTCTGCCTTCCCTATCAATTTCGATTTACGCCGCCCGTCGATTAAAATTGCGGTAAACGCAAATTTTTGTTTGACGCCGGTTTGGGAAAAGTGGACAATGCCCACGAAGACCAAGAGCGCCAAAAGCGGAAATTCGGGCCGAAAACCAGGCTCGCCGCGCTCTTCTCATTCTAAAGCCGCCGCTCAAACGGCTCCTATCAAATCTTCTGACGCCGGACCGAAGCCGCTGTGTGGCGCGCCGCTGCGATCGAAATCGCGGAAGGGCGCGTTCTGCGCTCTTACGGCGGTGAAAGGCGGGCGCTGCCGTCACCACATCGTCGAAGACATCACCGACCCGCCCATCCGCGAAGCGCTGACCGACGAATTGGATGAAAGCTTGCGCCGCCTGCAGGAGGTGGCCGAGCGCCATGCCTTCTTTGCCGACCAAGCAATGAAGGACGGCGGCAACGGCACCAAGGATGCGGCTTTCAATCGCAATGCCCGCACGGCGGCGCAGCTCGCCAAGACGCGGATGGATATCAAGGTGCGCGGGTCCAAAACCAAGGACGGCGAGGCCCGTGTCGACGAAAACACCAACATCCAGATCACCGACAATCATCGCGACGATACGGCGAAGAGCGAAAGCGAAGCATCGCGTGACGACACTGCGCCCACCGATGCGCCGCCCGCCGATACCAACACGACCGAACCGGATGAAACCTGAGTGCCCCCGCTCCTTCGCATCGCGCCGCAGCCCGGACCGCAGACGCAGTTCCTGGCGACGCCGGCCGATATCGCGCTGTATGGCGGCGCGGCCGGCGGCGGCAAATCCTGGGCACTGCTGCTCGAACCGCTGCGCCATGTGCGCAACAAGAATTTCAATGCAGTCATCTTCCGCCGCAACCTGACCCAGGTCACCAATCCGGGCGGGCTGTGGGACGAAAGCGCGAAACTCTATCCGCTGGCGGGCGCCAAGCCGCAAATCCAGTCGCGCAGCTGGCAGTTCCGCTCGGGCGCACGCATCCGCTTCGCGCATCTGGAGCATGAGAGCACGGTCTATGTTTGGCAGGGTGCCCAGATCGCGCTGCTCGCTTTCGACGAACTGACCCATTTCAGCCGCGCCCAGTTCTTCTACATGCTGTCGCGCAACAGGACGATCGCGGGGATGCGCCCCTATGTGCGTGCCACCTGCAACCCGGACGCGGACAGTTGGATCGCGGATCTGATCGGATGGTGGATCGATCCCGCGACAGGATTTCCGATCCCCGAGCGTGCGGGACGGCTGCGCTGGTTCGTGCGCGTCGCCGATGTGTTCGAATGGGCCGATACGCGAGAAGAATTGCTTGCACGCATGCCGGCGGCGCAGCCGAAGAGCCTGACCTTCATTCCGGCACGGCTTGACGACAATCCGGCGCTGATCTTGGCCGATCCCGGGTATCGCGCCAATCTGATGGCGTTGCCGACGGTGGATCGTGAGCGGCTGCTGAACGGGAATTGGAAGATCCGCCCGGCAGCGGGGCTCTACTTTTCGCGCGGCTGGTGCACGGTGATCGACGCACCGCCCGCCGACATCAAATACGTGCGCTACTGGGACTTGGCCGCGACACCGCTCACGGCCCACAACGATCCCGACTGGACCGTGGGCGTGAAGCTG
>CAZNZI010000500.1:0-5617 GCA_964577475.1 uncultured Rhodospirillaceae bacterium | reverse complement strand
GCGGAGCGGACAGCCCATAAGGGGACCCGACCAATGAAGCTTGTCGTGGCGATCATCAAGCCCTTCAAACTGGACGAGGTGCGCGAAGCCCTGACGCCGCTTGGCATCCAGGGTTTGACCGTGACCGAAGTGAAGGGCTTCGGACGTCAGAAGGGGCAAACGGAAATCTATCGCGGCGCCGAATACGCCGTGAGCTTCCTGCCCAAGGTGAAGCTCGAAGTGGCGGTGGCCGACGATGTCGTGCCGCGTGTCATCGAGACGATCCAGCATGCCGCCCGCACGGGGAAAATCGGCGACGGAAAGATCTTCGTCTTCGATCTGCTCCAGGCGGTGCGCATCCGCACCGGCGAAACCAACGGCGACGCGCTCTAGGCCGCGCCGAGGGCTGCATCAAAAATGTGCAACTGCCAGGACCATTGCCCATGACGACTCCAGGAACAGGGGGCTTTTCGGCCGCTTCCGCGCTGTCGGCGGTGAATCCGGGCTTGGCACGTTTCTCGCTTTTCACACCGGGCCCGGCGCGCCGCATGGCTCGCGGCTTTTGCTTCGGACCGCTTTTCACCTTCGGGGGTGCAAATGAATAAGTTGACTAAAGGAGTCCTGTTCAGCGGCGGGCTGGTTCTCGGCCTGACGCTGCTGGCCCATCTGGGCTACGCCGATGATGCGGCGCCCGCCGCGGCCGCGCCGGCCGCCGATGCAGCCGCCGCCGCGCCGCCGCCGCATCTCGACACCGGCCACACCGCCTGGATGCTCTCCTCGGTGGCGCTGGTGCTGCTGATGACCATCCCGGGCCTGGCGCTGTTCTATGCCGGCATGGTGCGTAAGAAGAACATCCTCGCCACCATGATGCAGAGTTTCGCCATCACCTGCCTGGTGACGGTGATCTGGTTCGTGCTCGGCTATTCGCTCGCCTTCCATGGCGACAATCCTTATATCGGCGATCTCTCCTACTTCTTCCTCCAGCCGCTGGTCGGCGCGGACCAGGTGACGACCGTCACCAAGATTCTCTGGGGCCCCGGTGCTGATGCTTATGGCGGCGGCGCGATCCCCGAGAGCGTCAACATGATGTTCCAGATGACCTTCGCGATCATCACCCCGGCGCTGATCACCGGTGCTCTGGCCGATCGCATGAAGTTCTCGGCGCTCTGCCTGTTCACGACCCTGTGGTCGATCATCGTCTATTCGACGGTCGCGCACTGGGTGTGGTCGCCGAACGGCTTCCTCGGCGCAGGGATGGGCGTGCTCGACTATGCCGGCGGCACGGTGGTGCACATCAACTCGGGCGTGGCCGGTCTTGTCGGCGCTCTGGTCATGGGCAAGCGCAAGGGCTTCGGACACGACAACTTCGCGCCCGCCAATCTGGCGTATACCTTGATCGGCGCCTCGCTTCTCTGGGTCGGCTGGTTCGGCTTCAATGCCGGTTCGGCGCTGACGTCGGATGGCCGTGCCGGCATGGCCATGGTGGTGACCCAGGTCGCCACCGGCACCGCCGCCATGGCGTGGATGTTCGCCGAATGGATCGCCCGCGGTAAGCCCAGCGCGCTGGGTGCCGCCTCGGGTGCGGTGGCGGGTCTCGTCGACATCACCCCGGCGTCGGGTTTCGTAGGGCCGATCGGTTCCTTCGTGATCGGCATCGCCGCGGGTGTCATCTGCTTCTGGTCGACCAGCAGCCTCAAGAGGATGTTGAAGTACGACGACTCGCTCGATGCTTTCGGCGTTCATGCGGTCGGCGGTGCGGCGGGTGCCATCCTGACGGGCGTCTTCGCCCTGAAGGAAATCTCGGGTGGCGCGTCGGGCTGGATCGAAGGCAATTTCAGCCAGGTGATCACCCAGATCGAAGGCGTCCTCATCGTGATCGTCTTCGACGTGATCGCGTCCCTGATCCTCTATAAGATCGTGGACCTGGTCGTGGGCCTGCGCGTGTCGGACGAAGTCGAGGTCGAAGGTCTCGACATCAATCTGCACGGCGAAGTCATCCACTAAGCACGGGTCTATCCCGCGTCAGGGACCCGGGGGAGCATCGCAAGATGCTCCCCCTTCTTTTTGTTTGCGCGCGGAGCGCGACGGAGCGTGGCAACACGCTCCCCTTACTTTTTGCGGGTCAGCTCAGGCGCGGCCCGAGAAGATTTCCAGATAGCGGTCGAGGAAGCGCTTAGAATCGACCGTCATGCACATCTTCTGCGCAGGGTGGTTGTCCCATTCGTCGATGCGGAACTTGCGGCTGGTGTGCTTCTGGATCGTTTGGCCGAGTGCGAGGCCTTCGGTGACGACGCGGATCGGCCCCTCGCGCGTGGTGAAGAGAGACGGATCGACCACATAGGCAGCCGCCAGCGAGTCGTGGCAGGCGATGCCGTTCATGCCGACCTGTTCCTTGTAGAACTTCTCGTAGCCCCGCGTGATGTCCCAGAAGAACTGGCCGATCTCGCCGCCGCTGGCGCGCATCGTCTGCAGGTATTCGGTGGTCATGACCGTCTCATGGGTGACGTCGAGGCCGATCATCGTGACGGGCCAGGGCGCGGTCACCACCTGATCGGCGGCTTCCGGATCGCCGATGATATTGGCCTCGGCCACCGGCGAGACATTGCCGCTATGGCCGTTGATGCCGAAGGCGCCGCCCATGATCGAGACGGCCTTCACCAGCTTCGTGATGCTGGGGTCCTTTTGCAGGGCCAGCGCCAGGTTGGTCATGCGGCCGACGGCGATCAGGGTCACCTCACCCGGATGGGCCCGTACGGTATCGATGATGAACTGCCAGGCGGGGCGGCCGTCTTCGGTCACGTCGAGCTTTGCCGGGATCGGCGCGTCGCCGATGCCGTTATGGCCATGGATATGGGTGGGCGAGTCGGTGCGCGGGCGCTTCAACGGCTTGTCGGCGCCGCGCGCCACCGGGCATTTGAGGCCGAAGCGCTGCTTCAGGTAGAGCGCATTGCGGGTGACGACATCGATATCGGCATTGCCCAGGACAGTGGTCACGCCCAGCAGGTCGAGCGCGCCGCAGCGGTCGATATAGAGAAGCGCCATGGCGTCATCCACGCCCGGATCGGTATCGAAAATCACCTTGTGCCGCGCCATCGCCGTATCCCCAGCGTCCGTCATTCAATTTGGGGGCGCACCCTGTACCGCAACCCGAAGCGATGCAAGAGGGTTTGGATAAGGGCCTGTGATGCGGATCACCGCCCGGACGGACCCCCAAAAAGTGACAAAACCCTTTGAGACTCTACCTAAGCCTCCCCGGTTAGGGTATTGTCCCGCCGAAATGTTCTCGTCCGGTCACCCTTCCCCGGTCGCGCTCAATGGTCGCCTCGATCACATCGGCGACTATCCCTTCACGCGACTAGCCGCCCTGCTCAAGGACAAGCCCGGCGCCGATCCGACCGTAATGTCGATCGGCGAGCCGCAGCATCCCGCGCCACCCATGGTGGCCGAGGTACTGGCGCGCGAGGCGTCCGGCTGGGGCCGCTACCCGCCTATGGCGGGCACGCCTGAATACCGCGCGGCGGCCGCCAAGTGGCTGGCGTTCCGTTACCAGCTCCCGGAGGGTTTCGTCGATCCCGCCACTCAGATCCTGCCGGCGGCGGGCACGCGCGAGGCGCTGTTCCTGATCGCGCAGGTCGTGACTGGCGAGCGGACCGATGGCCGCCTGCCAGTGGTATTGCTGCCAAACCCATTCTATCAGGTCTATGCCGGGGCTGCGGTGTTGGCCGGGGCTGAGCCGGTCTTCGTGCCGGGCACACCCGAAGGCGGCTTCCTACCCGATTTCGCCCGGGTGCCCGCCGAGGTGCTGGAGCGCGCGGTGCTCGCCTTCCTCTGCACGCCGGCCAATCCGCAAGGCGCGGTCTCGACGCTGGACCAGTTGAAGGACGCGCTCACCATCGCGCGCCGCAACGGGTTCACGCTCGCGGTCGATGAGTGCTACTCGGAAATCTATGGCACGGTGCCGCCGCCCGGCGCGATGCAGGCGGCCCAGGCGCTCGGTGGCGGGCTCGACAATCTGGTCGTGTTCCATTCGCTCTCGAAGCGCTCCAGCGTGCCCGGTCTGCGCGTCGGCTTCGTCGCCGGCGATGCCCGGGTGATGGCGGCCTTCGCGCGTCTGCGCAGCTATGGCGGCGCTGCGGTGCCGCTGCCCGCGCTCGCGGTCGGCACGGCGCTCTGGCAGGACGAGACCCATGTCGAGGCCAACCGCGCGCTCTATCGCCAGAAGTTCGACATCGCCGAATCGTTGTTCAAAGGGAAGTTCGGCTTCTATCGTCCGGCGGGTGGCTTCTACCTCTGGCTGAATGTCGGCGACGGCGAAGCGGCGGCGGCCAAGCTCTGGCGCGAGGCGGGTATCCGCACCTTGCCGGGCGCTTATCTCGCGCGGGCCGAAAGTGGCGGCCACAATCCCGGCGTACCCTATATCCGGGTGGCGCTGGTACAGGACGTTGAAACCACGCGCCGCGCGCTGACGCGCATGGCGCAGATTCTGTAACGGCAGGTTGGGTAAGTCGGACATGGCCAAAGCGGCGGCACGCAAGAAACAGAGCGGGTTCCTGCCGCGCGGCGCCGACGCCGTGCTGCGCCGTTTGGCGATGCAGGCGCTGGGGCTGGTCGTGATCGCGATCGGCCTCGGCATCATCGCGGCGTTGCTGACCTATGACGCACACGATCCCAGTTTCAACACTTCGACCGCCGCGACGGGTACGGTTGCCAACGCCGTCGGCCGCACGGGTTCCTTTGTCGCAGATGCATTGCTCCAGGCCCTCGGCCCGGGCGCCTGGCTACCGGCCTTCGCCCTCCTGGTCTGGGGCGGCAAGCTGGTGGCGACGGGCGCGAAGCCGGAACGGCTGTGGCTGCGCGTTGGGTTGCTGATCAGCGGCGCGCTGCTGCTCGATATCGGGCTCGCCGAAATTCCCAACAGCATCCATCACTGGCTGCCCGGCGCGTTGGGCGGTCTCGCGCCATCGGAAGGCGGTGCGGCGGGCAAGCTGCTGCTCGGCGGTCTCGAGGAAGCGGCGACCTTGATCCATGCGCCCTTCGTCGCCTCGATCCTGGCACTGATCGCCACGATTATCGGTCTCGTCTGCCTCAACTTCGCGATCGGTATCACCGGGCAAAGTTGGGCGCGCGTCGCGCGCGGCGTGGGTGCCGGTGCGGGCCAGGTCGGCGGCGGGCTCGGCAAGGCGGGCGCCTTCTCTCTGGCGCTGAGTGGCAAAGCCTTCTCCGCCGTGCGCGAACGGCGTGAGCCGACCCTGGGTGAAGGCAAGCGCGAGCCGCTGATCGACCGCGGCGAGGTCTTGGAACTGGAAGACGCCGAAGGGGATGACGACATCGAGGCGATGGAGTCCGAAGAGGACGAGCGCCGCGAGCCGCTGGTCGCGCCGCGCGCGGCCCCAGCCCAGCCCAGCAAGCGCGCCAGCAAGGATACCCGCCAGAAGAGCCTCGATCTCGCCAAGGACAAAGGCGAATTCGAAAAGCCCCCGATGGACCTGCTGGCCATGCCCTCGGGTCCGCGTGCCGCGCAGCTCGACGAAGACGGGCTGGCCCAGAATGCCAAGATGCTCGAGTCCGTGCTCGATGATTTCGGCGTCACCGGCACGGTGCTCAAAGTGCGCCCCGGTCCCGTGGTCACGCTCTACGA
>CAZNZI010000499.1:0-3992 GCA_964577475.1 uncultured Rhodospirillaceae bacterium | reverse complement strand
CAGGCGGTGGATGCCGGACTTCGACTTGAGGTCGAGGGCATCCTTCATTTCGTCGAAGGAGGGGGAGACGCCGGTGCTTTTCAGGCGCTGGTCGATGAAAATCAGCAACTCATATTGTTTGCGCGTCAGCATGTAGCATCACCGCCTAAAGCGGGCCCCACTAATGGAACAAAACCGCAACTGGGTCACATGTTCTAGTTTGGTTCCCGACTCGCGTCAAGCGGGATCGCACCGCACTCCTTTACAGTCCATCGGTGAGAGGGTTGCCGCACGCCGTGAGGAGGATCGATGAAAGCCCATTTCCAGACGCTGGCCGAATACAACGCCTGGGCCAATCAGCGCCTCTACGACGCCGTGTCCGCCGTCAGCGATACCCAGTACCGCGAAGACCGCGGCGCCTTCTTCGGCTCGCTGCACCGGACCCTCAACCATCTGCTGGTGGGGGACCGGATCTGGCTGCATCGGCTGACCGGAACGGGGACGCTGCCGGCCCAGTTGAACGAGGTTCTGTACGAAGACTTCGGGACCCTCAGGGCGGCCCGGCGAGCCGAGGACACCAGGCTGATCGCGGTGGTCGATCACTTCGAGGACGCCGATTGGGGCCGGATGCTCCACTACAGGAACACCAGCGGCGCCCCTCAGGAGACGGTCATCCACGAGGTCCTGGCCCACCTGTTCAACCATCAGACCCACCATCGCGGTCAGGTGCATGCGATCCTGACGGGGCTCGGCCAGAAATCAGCCGAACTTGATCTGATTCTTTACCTTAGGTCTCGCCATTAATACGTTTATTTCGCTTGATAAGTTCCCGATTTGCCGCCTGACTTCTTTATGAGTCGAACCTCCGTGATGCGCATCGCGCGGTCGACCGCCTTGCACATGTCATAGACTGTTAAGGACGCGACGCAAACAGCTGTCATTGCTTCCATTTCGACACCCGTCTGTCCATTGACGCGACAGGTGGCCGTGATGTCGACGGCGTTGCGCTTCGGGTCGCAAATCAGGTCCAATTCGACCGAGGACAACATGATCCCATGGCACAGCGGGATCAGTTCCGGGGTCCGTTTGGCGGCCATGATCCCGGCCAGCCGGGCGACTCCCAGCACGTCCCCCTTACCGATCTTGCCTGCCCGGATCAGCGCCAGGGTTTCGGGCGCCATCAGCACCGAGCCCTTGGCGACGGCTTCCCGTTCGGTAACCGCCTTGGTCCCCACATCGACCATCCGGGCCCGGCCCTGAGCGTCGAAATGGGTGAGGGTTCTGGAGGCGGTTTTTTTTGGCGAGGGCATGAGCCTGTATCCGTTCTGAGTGACCCTCACCCCACCCCTCTCCCGCGTGCGGGAGAGGGAGGGACCCGCGCCAGCGGGAGGGTGAGGGTTCCCCTCCGCCGGATAGCCGGTCGTCTACGAACTGAACTTCGAAAAGTCCGGCGGCCGGCGTTCGGCGAAAGCCTGGAATGCCTCGCGGGCCTCCGCGCTCTTGAGGCGCTCCGCGAAGATCGCGCTTTCGCCGCTCATCGTCGCCAGGATCGCGGCCGCATCGCGCATCAGCTTCTTGGTCGAAACAATCGAGCCGATGGGTTTCGTGGTCAGTGCCTTGGCGGCGGCGCGGGCGGTCGGCAGGACCTCGTCCATGGGAAGCACCTTGTTGGCGAGGCCGAGCGTACCGGCCTCCGTGCCCGACAGGCTCTCGCCCAGGGCGAACATCCCGAAGGCGCGCGCATGGCCGATGCGGGCCGGCAGAAGCACGCTGGAGGCCGCCTCCGGCACCAGGCCGAGACCGACAAAGGGTGTCGTCAGCTTGGCCGTCTCGGCCATGTAGACGAGGTCGCAATGGAGCAGCATCGTCGTGCCGACCCCGACCGCGAGCCCTTGAACGGCGGCCACGATCGGCTTCTCGGCACGGCCGAGCGACTGGATGAAGGTATGGGCCTCGACTTCGGCGGAAAGCCCCATGGCGACCTTGGCGAAGTCGTTGATGTCGTTGCCGGCGGTGAAAGCGTCCCCCTCGGCGCTGAACAGGACCACGCGGATCGCCTTGTTGGCCTGCGCACCGTCCAAAGCTTCCCGGGCGGTGCGGTACATCGCGTTGGTCAGCGCGTTCTTCTTGTCCGGCCGCGCGAAGGTGATTTCGAGCACCCCGCCGTCTTCCTGGAGTTTGATGTGTTCGGTCATGGGCCTTTTCCGTTCTAACTGGCCCTCACCCTCCCGCTTCGCGGGTCCCTCCCTCTCCCGCACGCGGGAGAGGGGCTGGGGTGAGGGGCTCTCCACCCAAACCTCGTCGTTCCTAGGCCACCGCCGTCAGGGCCAGGATCGCCCGCGTCGCCTCGGCTACGTCGGCTTGGCGCATCAGGGACTCGCCGATCAGGAAGCGCTTGGCGCCCACCTTGGCGAGCCGGGCTAGGTCGGCGGGGGTCTTGAGACCGCTTTCGGCCACCAGCACGCGATCCTTGGGAAGCCGCGCGGCCAATTGCTCGGTGGTGGCGATGTCTGTCACCATCGTCTTGAGGTTGCGGTTGTTGACCCCGATCAGGCGCGACTTCAGCTTCAGGGCCCGGTCGAACTCTGCTCCGTCATGGACCTCGACCAGCACATCCATGCCGAAGCCCATCGCCGCCGCCTCGAACTCGGCGGCTTCCGAGTCTGCGAGCGAAGCCATGATCAGCAGGATGCAGTCGGCCCCCATGGCGCGGGACTCGGCGATCTGCCAAACGTCGACCATGAAGTCCTTGCGGATGGCGGGCAGGGGCACGGCGGCGCGGGCGGCACGGAAATAATCTTCCGATCCCTGGAAATGCGGCGCGTCGGTCAGCACGGAAAGGCAGGACGCACCACCCGCCAGATAGGCCTTGGCCAGGCTCGGCGGATCGAAATCGGCACGGATCAGCCCGGCCGAGGGCGAAGCCTTCTTGATCTCGGCGATCAGCCCGTAGCGGCCGGCGGTGACAGCACGGTCGAGCGCGGCAGCGAAACCGCGCGGCGCGGGCTGCGCCTTGGCGAGCGCCTCCATCTCGGCGAACGAGCGTTTGGCTTTGGCGGCGGCAACCTCGTCACGCTTGCCCGCCACGATCCGGGCGAGCACGTCAGCCACCGGTGGCGCCCTCATTGGTGATGGCGATCAGCCGGGTCAGCGTGTTGCGGGCAAGCCCGTTGTCAATGGCCTGGGTTGCCATCTCGACACCCGTCTTGAGATCGGCGGCCTTATCGGCCACCACCAGGGCAGCGGCGGCGTTGATCAACACAATGTCGCGGAACGGGCCCTTCTCGCCTTCGAGCACCCGGCGCAGAGCGGCCGCATTGAAAGCGGCATCGCCGCCCTTCAGGTCGGCCGGCTTGGCGCGCGGCAGGCCCACATCGATCGGGTTGACCAGGAATTCCTTCACTTGGCCCTTATGCCATTCGGCGACGCGGGTCTGGCCCGTGGTGGTGATCTCGTCGAGGCCATCCGAGCCGTGCACGACCCAGGCGCGCTCGGCGCCCAGGCGGCCCAGCACTTCGGCCAGCGGGACCAGCCAGCGCTCGGCAAACACACCGACGAGCTGGCGCTTGGTCCCCGCCGGGTTGGCCAGCGGGCCGAGCAGGTTGAAGATGGTCCGCGTGCCGAGCTCGACGCGCGGCCCGGACACGTGGCGCATGGCGGCATGGTGCCGGGGCGCCATCAGGAAGCCGATATTGCACTCGACGAGCGCCTTGTTCACCAGGGCGAAGTCGGCATCGATCTTGACCCCCAGCGCGGTCAGCACGTCGGCCGAACCGGATTTGGATGAGAGCGCGCGGTTGCCGTGCTTGGCGACGGGGACTCCACAGGCCGCGACGACCAGCGCCGCGCCGGTGGAGATGTTGTAGGTGCCCTGCGAGTCGCCGCCGGTGCCGCAGGTGTCGATCGCGCCGGGGGGTGCCACCAGCGAAGCGGCCTTGGCGCGCATGGTCCGCGCGGCACCCGCGATCTCGGCCACCGTCTCGCCGCGCACGCGCAGCGCCATCAGGAAGCCG
>CAZNZI010000498.1:0-3736 GCA_964577475.1 uncultured Rhodospirillaceae bacterium | reverse complement strand
AGGACGGTAGAGACATAGAAAATCCTTTGCTTTTCCGGTTGAGCCTCCGCGGGGACTGTTGGTTTGAGCCAACACCGTAGCGGGCAGCCTGGTGGCCGTCCGCAAACCCCGCGTGCGAGATAGGCGCGCTTTCTAAAGGTTTAGGCCCGGAAAAGCAAGGGAAAACCCGGTTAGACGAGGTGTGGATAACCGATTGAAATCACGGCCAGAAACAGCTGATCGCGAAGGCCAGCGGAACCATAAACGGCAGAATCACCGAAAACCAAAGGCCGAGACCAAAAACCTGCCGCCGGAACCGTTCGGGATGACTAGGCCGCAGCAGAGATTCCAAAAGGGGCCCGAGCCCGTAGCAGATATTGGCCACCGCCATCGCCAACAGATAGCCAAGCCCTTGCACCAGGATTGTGAGCGGCCGTGACCTCTGCCTCTTCGGGGATCCGTGCGCCGGCGAGTTCGAAAACGGCGACGTAGCACGCGAACGCGCCAAGACCGGCCAGGACGAGAGCCTTGTTGTATCGCCAACGTTGATCGCGCCACCAAAGCCGGCGATCAGTCACCACAGTGTTGCGACCCCGTATTTGGCAAACATCGGGTCGCTGGTCAGGACGACTGCTTGTTCACTGCGCGCTTGAGCAATCAGCATGCGGTCGAACGGATCGCGGTGGTGGAATGGAAGGGCTTGGACAGCCGCTACATGCGTCAGGGAAATCGGCAACAACTCGATCCCCATATCCGGGAGCATCGCCTCAAGATCGCCGGGCGTGCGCAGCTTTCCGATGCTGGCTTTGACAGCGATTTCCCAGGGACTCACGATACTCAGGAGAACTTCATTGTCGGGTGACGCGATGGCGGCTCGCGCGTCTTTCGGCACTTTGCGGGGATTCTCGATCCACCAGAGGAATGCGGCCGTATCGAGAAGCAGCTTCACCACTTCTCGTCTTTACCTTCCATCGCGTCGATCATGTCGTCAGGCAGCGGCGCGTCGAAATCATCGGCCATCCAGACTTTACCCTTCCACTGGCCACCAAAACGCGGCTTACGGTCAGGCTCGATCGGGACGAGCTTCACTTTCTTTTTTCCCGCTTTGGCGATGATGATCTCCTCACCAGCGCTGGCTTCATCGACAAGGCGCGAAAGGGTGCTCTTCGCCTCGTGCATATTCACGATCTTGGTCATGGCCACCATCTTAGCTAAGTTAGCTAAGGCGCGCAACTTAGACCTCCCGTACCTCCAACACCCCCGGCGTGGCGCGGACGGCGTTGATCAGGGACGGCGACAGCGCGAACATACCCGGCAGATGTGCCTCGACCTCGCGGTCGCCGGTGCGGGCGACGACGATGATGCGGCCCTTCCCTTTGCTCTCGCCGCCGATCAGTTCCTTCAGCATGGCGAGCGGCTTGTCGTCGCCGATCCAGACTTTGAGGCCGGCGGTGGAATTGGCGGCGGCCTTGTCGAGGCTTTCGATCGAGGAGGCGGTTAGGCGCAACTGTTCGCCACCTTCTTCCGTCCGCGCTTCGAGGTTCACCAGGATCGGCGCCGAGCCTTCGATCAATTCGCGCGATGCGTTCAGCACCTCGGCGAACAGCGTCACCTCGAACTGGCCCGAGGCATCCGACACGGTGAGATAGGCCATGCGCGTGCCGCGGCTGGTCATGCGCTCCTGCTTGCCGGTGACGACACCGGCCAGTTTCACGCGCGTGTTGCCGCCGCCGCTGATGTGCCGCTGGAGATTGGCGGCCTTCAATACGCCGAGCCGCGCCATGGCCTGGGCGTAAGCCTCCATCGGATGGGCCGAGAGATAGAAGCCGACCGCTTCGAATTCCTGCTGAAGCCGTTCGGTCGGTTTCCAGTCGAGGCGTGTGTGCATGGCCAGCGGCTGCGGTTCGCCGCCACCGAACAGATTGGACTGGCCCGACCGGCGCTCGCTGGCCGCCTCATTGGCTTGTCCCAGGATCACGTCGATGCCGTGGAACAACATCGCGCGGTTGCTGTCCAATGAGTCGAACGCGCCCGCCTTCACCAGACTTTCAAGCTGGCGGCGGTTGACCATCTTGTTGTCGAGCCGCTGGGCAAAATCCGCGATCGACTTGAACGGACCGTTCTTGCTGCGCTCGGCCACCAGCTCGCGCATTGCCGCCGCGCCTACGCCCTTGAGCGCGGCCAGCGCGTAGCGCACGGCGAGGCGGCCGTCGGGCCCCTCTTCCACGCGGAAGTCGGCGTTCGACTTGTTGATGTCGGGCGGCAGGATCTTGTAGCCCATCCGCTCGAGCTCGCCCTTGAACACGCCGAGCTTGTCGGTAAGGCCGAGATCGCAGGTCATCGACGCGGCGATGAAGGCGACCGGGAAATTGGCCTTCAGCCAGCCCGTCTGATAGGCGACCAGCGCATAGGCCGCCGCGTGCGACTTGTTGAAGCCATAGCCCGCGAACTTCGACACCTGGTCGAAAATCTCATTGGCTTTGGAGAGGTCGACGCCACGCGCCGTCGCGCCGTCGGTGAAGGTCTTGCGCTGGGCATCCATCTCCGCCTGGATCTTCTTGCCCATCGCGCGGCGCAGCAGATCGGCGCCGCCGAGCGAATAGCCCGACAGTTCCTGCGCGATCTGCATCACCTGCTCCTGGTAGATCATGATCCCGTTGGTTTCGGTCAGGATCTTTTCCAGGCGTGGGTGCAGGTAGTCGGGCGCTTCCTTGCCGTGCTTCACCGAGATGTAGCGCGGGATGTTGTCCATCGGGCCCGGGCGGTAGAGCGCGACCACCGCGATCAGGTCCTCGAACTTGTCGGCCTTCATGCCGCGCATCACGTCACGCATGCCCGAGCCTTCGAGCTGGAACACGCCGATCGTTTCGCCGCGGCCCAGCATCGCAAAAGTGGACGGATCGTCGAGCGGGATATTGGCGAGATCGATGGTCGCGCCCTGCGTCTCCTTGATGAAGTCCACCGCATAGCGCAGCACGGTCAGCGTCTTCAGGCCGAGGAAGTCGAACTTCACCAGCCCCGCGCTCTCGACCCATTTCATGTTGAACTGGGTCGCCGGCATGGTGGAGCGCGGATCGCGGTAGAGCGGCACCAGCTGCTGCAACGGCCGGTCGCCGATCACCACGCCGGCGGCATGGGTCGAGGCGTGGCGGTAGAGGCCTTCGAGCTTGATGGCAAGATCGATGAGGTGGGCCACCTGCTCGTCGTTGTCGCGCATTTCCTGCAGCAGCGGCTCGCCTTCGATCGCTTCCGGCAGGGTGACCGGGTTGGCAGGGTTGTTCGGCACCAGCTTGGTGATGCGGTCGACCTGACCATAGGGCATCTGCAGCACACGGCCGACGTCACGCAGCACGGCGCGCGCCTGGAGCTTGCCGAAGGTGATGATCTGCGCCACGCGATCTGCGCCGTAACGCTCCTGCACATAGCGGATCACCTCGTCGCGGCGGTCCATGCAGAAGTCGATATCGAAGTCGGGCATGGATACGCGCTCGGGGTTGAGGAAGCGCTCGAACAGCAGGCCGAACCGCAGCGGGTCGAGATCGGTGATGGTGAGCGCCCAGGCCACCGCCGAGCCCGCGCCCGAACCGCGGCCCGGCCCCACTGGGATGCCATGCGCCTTCGACCACTGGATGAAATCGGCGACGATCAGGAAGTAGCCCGAGAACCCCATGCGCACGATCATGTCGAGCTCATAGCCCAGGCGTTCGCGATAGGGCTTCGCCTTGGCCTCGCGCGTTTCGGCATCCATCGATTTCGG
>CAZNZI010000497.1:0-5983 GCA_964577475.1 uncultured Rhodospirillaceae bacterium | reverse complement strand
GCGGCGCGGAGAGCGAGTCGACGTACATGAGCTCCTTGAGGCGCTTCGCGATCGCGTCGCGCTCGGGCAGCTTCGCGAGCTCGTCGCGCGCGAGCTTGTCCTCGTCGCCGACCCATTTCACGACGTCGGGGCTCTTGCCGTCCTCGAGCCAGTCGCGCATCAGCTTGGCGTCGAGCCCGCCCTCGATCGAGGTGATGAAGCCATCTTTGATCGTCAGTTGCACGGGATCGACCACATAGCGGCAATAGGGGAGAATGACGATGTCGCCGGGGCTCATCACCACCGTGCCGCTGGCGGTGCCCTCATTGGGGAAGGTGTGCACATGGCCCGCGCCCCAATGGTCGAAGCGGCCGGGCAGGTCGGCATAGCCGTATTGGCTCATCACCGGATATTCGCCGACCCGGTAGCGCAGATCGGTCCCCGCGTCGGAGATGACGCGTACTTCCTTCGTGTTGGCCAAAAGCTCGTGGGAATAGAGCACGGCCTCGCGCAGGCCGGGCGGCGACTGGAGCTGTTCGAGATCGTCGGGCGCATCGATGATCATCAGCACGCGCGCGCCGGCCTTGCGCACTTCCTTCAGCCAGGAGGCGAAGAGGGGGACGTGGAAGATCACGATCAGGTCGGCGGCCTTGAGCGCTTCCAGCGTGCCCTTGCATTGGCCGATGGTCGGCACGCCGACCTTGGTCCAGCCCGGGATCATGTTGACGCAAAGCTGATAGACATCGGCGCCCAACTCCTCGGCGGCGGCGAAACTCGATTCGACGAATTCGCGGCGCGTGCCGAGATCGGAGACGACGGCGACGGTCTCGCCCGGCTTCACCTTGCACATGGCGAGCTGCGCCTTGAACAGGCTCGTCAGCTTGCCGGGATTCATTTCCTGAGACCGGAAGGCCGCCTGCATCGAGGTCATCGCATCGCTCCTGAAATCCGAAGGATCGGTAAGCCCGCGATGATACGCCCGGGGCGGGGCCGGTCAATAGAGAACGCCATTCGCTATTGACCGTCCGGGCAGATGAAATACGGTCCCGGCGCGCGTCGGAATGCGGTGCTATTCGCGATGCCTCAGTCGATGAAGCTCCAATTCAGAGCCATTCCAATGCTGCGTTGCGCAAAGGAAACGGTTGCGCCGCCGATCTTCGAATAACCGAATACAATTCGCTTTACACCTAAACTAACCGTTGCCTACTATTGAATCGCAATCGGCCGGTGAGCCGGCTTACGCCTTATTTTCGGGGGAGAACGCTATGGTCAAGACACGTTGGATGTTGGCTTTGGCCGGTGTGTCGCTGGTCGCGATGACCGCTCATCGCACGGCGCAGGCCGAAGATCCGATCGTCATCGGGTTCGACATGCCGTTGAGCGGCTGGTTCCAGCCGATCGACGACGGCACCGTGAAGGGCGCGCAGCTCGCAATCGACGACATCAACAAGGCGGGCGGCGTTCTGGGCCGTCAGCTCAAGGAAGTCGACTACGACATGAAGTCCGAGCCGCCGCTGGGCGCGGACGGCGCGATCGACCTTGTCTCGAAGGGCGCGAAGCTGATCCTGGTGCCGAGCGATTTCGACTTCGGCGGTCCGGGCGCCAACGTTGCGCAGACCAAGGGCGTGCCGGTGTTTTCGGGCGCGTCGGATTCGAAGTTCGGCGTGGCCGGTATCGGCAACATGGCCTACAGCGTGTCGGTGGCCAGCCAGCCGCAGGGCGCGATGATGGCGGAATGGGCCTTCAATAAGAAAGGCTTCAAGACCGCCTATGTGCTGATCGACAATACGATCAACTTCACCAAGTCGCTGTGCGGCAATTTCGGCGAGCGCTTCAAGAAGCTGGCCGGAGACGGCGGCCTGCTCGGCACCGATACCTTCCTCAACAACGATCCCTCGATCGCCACCCAGGTGACGCGCATCCAGTCGCTGCCGAAGAAGCCCGACGCGATCTTCCTCTGCTCCTATGTCCCGGGCGGCCCCAGCGCGATCAAGCAGATCCGTGCCGCCGGTCTCGACATGCCGATCCTGACCGGTGAATCGATGGACGGCGACTACTGGCTCGGCATGGCGCCGAACCTGTCGAACTTCTATGTCGCCGACTACGGTTCCTTCGCGGGTGACGACTCCGACAAGGCGATCAATGACTTCTATGCCCGCTTCAAGGCCAAGTTCGGCAAGCCCGCCGACGTGTCCTATGTGCTGCGCGGCTATTCGGCGGTCGAAGCCTTCGCCCATGCGGCCACCAAGGCCAAGTCGGTCGAGGGCGCCAAGGTCGCGGCGGCGTTGGATACCTTCAAGGATGAACCGCTGGTGATCGGCCCGACTACCTTCACCGACAAGCTGCACATCCAGATCAACCGTCCGATGAGCATTCTCGAAGTGCAGAATGGGAAGTATAAGTTCGTCGAGAAGGGCGCGGTCAAAGACGTGCCCGCGATGCAGTACTGATCGAACCGGGGAGCGCCAATGGCATTGAAGGCAGCCGATATCACCGTCCGTTTCGGTGGCATCACGGCTCTCAGCAATGTCGAGTTGGCGCTCCAACCCGGTGAGATCCTGGGCCTGATCGGGCCCAACGGGGCCGGCAAGACGACGCTGGTCAATGTGCTCAGCGGCTTCCAGCGGCCCCATTCCGGCAGCATCGCCATCTCGGGCGATGCCGCCATCCGCCACACCAGCCATCACTTCGCCCGTGCCGGCGTGGCGCGCACCTTCCAGGCCGTGCGCCTGTTCCGCGGCATGACGGTGGCCGAGAATGTCGAGGTCGGCTGCGTCTCCTCGGGCCTCTCGCGTCCGGCGGCGCGCAAGCGGGCGATGGAACTGCTCGACTGGATCGGATTGGCCGAGCACGGCCATCGTCTGGCTTCGACCCTCAGCTACGGTGACGAACGGCGCGTCGGTGTGATCCGGGCGCTGGCGTTGAAGCCGGCCTTCCTGTTGCTGGACGAGCCGGCCGCGGGGCTGAATGCCGCCGAGGCCGACGACCTTCACGCCTTGATCGTCCGCATCCAGTCCAGCTTCGGTTGTGCCGTGCTGTTGATCGAACACAATGTCGCCCTGGTCATGAAACTCTGTCATCGCATCCAGGTTCTCGAATCCGGCCGCACCATCGCGGTAGGCACCCCGGCCGAGGTGCAGGCCGAGGCGCGCGTGCGCGAAGCCTATCTCGGCTCGCAGGCACATTAGGAGGCGGGCGGTGGCATTCGGTCGTAAGCCGCGCTTCGCAGACCTGGCGGTCGCAACGCGCCCGGCGCCCGCACCCGGTGCGCCGCTACTCGCGGTCAGCGATCTGCGCATCCAATATGGCTCGATCACCGCGGTCCAGCATCTGTCGATGCAGGTGAAGGCGGGCGAGATCGTCGCCGTGGTAGGGCCGAACGGAGCAGGGAAGTCGTCGCTGCTGTCGGCCATCGCCGGCGTGGTGCCGGCGGCTTCGGGATCGATCGTCTTCAACGGCGTGCCGCTGGCCGGCCTCTCGCCGGAAGACATCCTGCGCCATGGCGTCGCCATGGTGCCGGAAGGGCGGCATATCTTCGGCAGCATGACGGTGGACGAGAACCTGCGCCTGGGCGCCACCATCCGCGCCGACCGCGAC
This sequence comes from uncultured Rhodospirillaceae bacterium, assembly GCA_964577475.1. Lineage (GTDB taxonomy): Bacteria > Pseudomonadota > Alphaproteobacteria > Rhodospirillales > Magnetospirillaceae > JASHSH01. Next base: position 2,407 of record CAZNZI010000497.1, on the reverse strand, counting down.
GCCATCGCCGGCGACATCGACAAGCTTCTGGGCACCTTCCCCATCCTGCGCGAGCGTCGCGCCCAGCCGGCCGGGCGCCTGTCGGGCGGCGAGCAGCAGATGCTGGCCATCGCCCGCGCGCTGTTGTGCAAGCCGACCATGCTGATGCTCGACGAGCCCTCGCTGGGCCTCGCGCCGATCGTGATCGACCAGGTCTATGCCATCCTGCGCCAGTTGCGGGATCAGGGCGTGACCATCCTGCTGATCGAGCAAAACGCGGCCCGGGCGCTCGACACCGCCGACCGCACCTATGTGCTCAGCGCCGGTGTGTTGCGTCTCAGCGGCACCAAGGACGAGCTCATGCACAACCCGGCTTTCGATGCGGCCTATTTCGGCGTGGCCGAGGCGGGGGCGACGCCATGATCAATGTGATCCAGAACATCGTCGACGGCATCAGCGTCGGCAGTCTCTATGCCCTGACGGCGCTGGGCATCGGCCTGATCTTCGGCGTCATGCGTCTGATCAACGTGGCTCATGGCGAGCTGATCACGGTCATGGGCTATGCGATGCTGCTGTTCGTGACCGATTCGGTCGTGCTCGCGATGCTGTTCGGCATGCTCGCGGTCATGCTGCTGGCTCTGGTGACCGAGCGCGTCGCCTTCCGGCCGCTGCGCAGCGCCGATCCGGCGACCCTGCTGGTGGCCTCTTTCGCCGTCAGCTTCTTCCTGCAAAAGACCATCGCGCTCGCCATCGGTTACAAGCCGAAGGGCATCAATGTCCTGCCGTTCCTGAACCAGCAGGTGATCGTGTTCGGCGTGCGGCTGCAATTGCTCAAGATGGCGACCATTGTCGTCGTGGCGGTGATGCTGGTCCTGCTGACCTGGTTTCTCAAGCGCACACGCTATGGGCTCGAAATGCGCGCGGCGGCCGAGAACTTCAAGATGGCGCAGTTGCTGGGCATCCGCGGCAACCGGGTGATCGCGCTCGCCTTCGCCTTGAGTGCGATCCTGGCCGGTGCAGTGGCGGTGCTGTTCATTTCGCAAAGCGGCTTTCTCACGCCGCGCATGGGCCTGCAACTGGTGGTGATCGCTTTCGTCGGTACGGTGATCGGCGGGCTCGGCAGTCTGGTCGGCGCCGCGGCCGGCGGCTTCTTTGTCGGCGCGACCACGGTGCTGCTGCAAGCCGTCCTGCCGCCCGATCTGCGGCAGTTGCGCGAGGCCTTTGTCTATCTGGTGGTGATCATCGTCCTGTTGCTGCGGCCGCAGGGCCTGTTCCCGGCTGCCGGCTTGCGGGAGCGGGTGTAAGCCATGTCGGCGTCACGCTTGCTCCGCTATCTCTGGCCGGCACTGTCGCTGATGATTCTGGTCACGGTGATCGTCCTGATCGGCTCGAGCGGGACCGAGATCGTCAGGCGCCAGGTGACCTATGCGCTGATCGAACTGATCGCGGTGGTCGGGCTCTACATCTTCATCGGCAATTCGGGGCTGCTGTCCTTCGGCAATGTCAGCTTCATGGCCATCGGCGCCTATGTCTCGGCACTGCTCACCATGCGGCCGGCCTCGAAGGGGATGCTGCTGCCCGGCTTGCCCGACATCATCAGCCACGCACAATGGCCGATGATCCCCGCCGCCATCGCGGGCGGCCTCGCTGCGTCGCTGTTCGCCTTTGCCGCCGGTATTCCGCTGATGCGGCTTTCGGGGATCGCCGCCAGTATCGCCACTTTCGCGGCACTCGAGATCGTCTATATCGGCGCCGGCAACTGGACCGAGGTGACGGGCGGGCAGAACTCGCTGATCGGCGTGCCGATCTATTCCGACATCTGGGTCTGCCTGATCTGGGCGCTGATCACCATCGCCGCCGCCTTCGCCTATCAGGAGACACGGTCGGGCCTGCTGCTGCGCGCCTCGCGCGAGGATATCGTCGCCGCCCGCGCCGCGGGCGTGAACGTCCATCGTCACCGCCTGATCGCCTTCATGATCAGCGCCTTCTTCAGCGGCATCGCCGGCGTGCTGTTGGGCCATTTTCTCGGCACCGTGCGCATCGAGACCTTCTATCTCGACCTTACCTTCGCGATCCTGGCGATGCTGGTGGTCGGCGGCATGGGAAGCCTCGCGGGTGCCGTGTTCGGCGCGATCGTCATTGCCCTTTTGACCGAAGGCCTGCGCCGGGTGGAGACGGGGATCGATCTCGGCTTCTTTTCGACCGGCCCGATGCCGGGCCTGGGCGATGCGGTGCTGGCACTCGCCATGCTGCTGATCATCCTGCTCCGGCCGAAAGGCCTGGCGAAAGGCCGTGAGATCACCTGGCCGTTCCGTGCCGCGCCTGACCGCGCCATTGCGCGCGAGGCCACTATCGATACGGGCCGCCTGGCCCCGAAGTCCGAAGGATAAACCGCCCATGATGAGGAGAGACACTCATGAGCACTGAG
>CAZNZI010000496.1:0-1992 GCA_964577475.1 uncultured Rhodospirillaceae bacterium | reverse complement strand
TCCCGCAACGCGTGCGGAAACTTACCCGACCGCGACCTCAGGGGCCGACATCGGGCCTTCGAGGATGATGCGCGACAGGTACTCGTCCAGCGACTCGCTCAGATCATCGAGCTTGTCGGTGAAGTTGTGGTTGGCATCGGGGATCGAGGTGTAATCCACCGAGATGTTGCGCTGGCTCGAGAGCTTGTTGTGCAGGCGCGCGACGGCGGCTTCCGGCACCAGCTCGTCGCCCGTCCCGTGCAGGATCAGGCCCGAGGCCGGGCAGGGGGCCAGGAACGAGAAGTCATAGGTATTGGCCGGCGGGGCGACCGAGATGAAACCGTCGATTTCCGGGCGGCGCATCAGAAGCTGCATGCCGACCCAGGCGCCGAATGAGAAGCCGCCGACCCAGCAGGCCACGGCGTTCGGGTTGAGGGCCTGCATCCAGTCGAGCGCCGAGGCTGCGTCCGAAAGTTCGCCCTGGCCGTTGTCGAATTGGCCCTGTGACCGGCCCACACCCCTGAAATTAAAGCGCAAAGCGGAGAATCCCCGGCGCACGAACGCCCGGAACATCGCATAGACCACGCGGTTGTTCATCGTCGCCCCATAATAGGGGTGCGGATGCAACAGCAGTGCGATCGGCGCGTTCGGCGACTTCCCGTGGTGATAACGCCCTTCCAGGCGTCCTTCGGGGCCGGTGAACATCACTTCGGGCATGGCGGGGACCTATCGAACGTGTTGGGCCGGGATTAACACCTCCGGCCACTCGGGTATCTAGGCGGCAGGGATCAACGGGTAATGCAGAAATACTTGACCGGTTTGCTCGGGTTTCCTATATACCCATCGCACCAAGGCAGAATCTGGCCGTGCCGTTAAAGGCGCGACAATTCACAATAACATGACGGGGCCCATGATTTTCAAGAGCCTTCGGGACGATATTCAGGCGATCATGCAGCGGGACCCGGCAGCGCGGTCCTTCGTCGAGGTGCTGCTGGCCTATCCAGGGCTTCATGCGGTGATCCTGCATCGCATCGCCAACGCCTTGTGGAAAAACGGGTTTTTCCTGCTCGGCCGGCTCGTCTCGAATCTCGGGATCATGATCACCGGGATCGAGATCCATCCCGGCGCTACGATCGGGGCACGGTTGTTCATTGATCATGGCTCGGGCGTGGTAATCGGCGAGACGGCCGAGATCGGCGACGACGTTACGCTCTATCAAGGGGTTACCCTGGGCGGCACCAAGCTGCACCACGGCAAGCGCCACCCGACCCTGGAAGACGGGGTAATTGTCGGGGCGGGCGCTCGGGTATTGGGCCCTGTGACCGTCGGCGCCGGTGCCCGCATCGGGGCCAATGCGGTGGTCCTGGCCGATGTGCCGAAGGGTGTGACCATGGTGGGGATTCCGGCCCGCCCGGTGTTGCGCCAGGCCAAGGAGCACAAGTTTCAAGCCTACGGATTGGATGCGGACTTACCCGATCCGGTTTTGCGCGCGATCGACGATCTGCGTCACGAAGTGGCCCGGCTGAATGGCCGGATCGCAGAGCTCGAAGGCCGCAGCGATGAGAATGAACCGCCTGTCCGTGCCAGTGGGACCTGAGGCTGGGTCCCTGACGCGATCGGGTTGAGCAGAGGAGTACGACCGTGAAACTCAGCACCAAGGGGCGCTACGCCGTGATGGCGATGGTCGACTTGGCCTGCCAGAGCAACGGCAAGCCGGTGTCGCTGGCCGACATCGCCGTGCGCCAGGAAATCTCGCAGTCCTATCTGGAGCAGTTGTTCGGCAAGCTGCGCAAGGGCGGGCTGGTGAAGAGCGTCCGTGGCCCGGGCGGCGGTTATGTCCTGGCCCGTCCGGCGGACGCGACGCGCGTCGCCGACGTGATCCTGGCCGTCGATGAGCCGATGCGCACCACACGCTGCAAGGTCGGCTCGCCGGCCGGCTGTCACAGCGACAAAGGCCGCTGTCTCACCCACGATCTGTGGGAAGAACTCGGCAATCAGATTTATCTCTACCTC
>CAZNZI010000495.1:0-3972 GCA_964577475.1 uncultured Rhodospirillaceae bacterium | reverse complement strand
CTCCAGCATCTGGCGTACGAAGCGCGCGATGGTCGGGTCGCGCACGTCCTCGAAGGTATGGCCGATCCCGGCCAGCGCGCCGAAATAGCACATCGATGTCTGCGCGCCGTTCAGCACGCGCATCTTGATGAATTCATAGGGCTCGACGTCGGAGACGAACTCGGCCCCGACCAGATCCCAGCGGGGGCGTGCAGCGGCGAAATCGTCCTCGATCACCCATTGGCGGAACGGCTCGCCCACCACAGGAGCTGCGTCGTCCATGCCGCACACCGTCGCCGCATAAGCGACATCGGTTTCGGCGGTCGCGGGCACAATCCGGTCGACCATCGCCGACGGGAAACGCACATTGTCCTCGATCCAGGTCTTGAGATCGGGATATTTCTGCATCGCGAACGCCGTCACCACATTGCGCAGGATGTGGCCGTTCGACGGGATGTTGTCGCAGCTCATCAGCGTGATCGGGCCGGCATGCGCATCGCGACGGCGGCGCAAGGTCTCGACCAGAACGCCGGGGACCGAGCGCGGTTTCGCGCTTTTGGCGAGGTCGCGCACGATATCGGGGTGCTCGGGGTTGATCAGTCCGCTCGACGGGAAGTGGCAGTAGCCCTTCTCAGTGATCGTCATCGTCGCGAGCTTGATACGCGGCTTGGCGAGCGCACCGATTGCAAGCATGGGATCACTCTGCGCATCGATCACTTCGCGCATGCAGCCGATGATGCGCGTCTTCGCTTCGTCCTCGTTGCGCAATGTGCGGGAGTAGAGCCCGTCTTGCGCACCCAGCGTCGCGAGGCCCGGCTCGCGGATGTTGATGCCGACACTGCCCCAAGGGCCGAATTCAGCTTCCAGCGCATCGTCGGTGAATTCGGCCTGATGGCAGCGATGGACTGCACCGACGCCGAGATGGGCCATGCCGATCTCGAGCTTGGTCCGGTCATAACCGGGACGGCGGATTGCTGTCGGCACATCCTTCAGTGTGCCGGCGCCAAGCCTTGTCATCGTTCCTCCGCGGTCACCCGGGCGCGCCGGGGACTCGTTGTTCTTGATCGATCAGGGCACCGGTCATCGGGCCAGCGGCATCGCTGAGCAGGAACACGGCCAGATTGGCCACGTCTTCCGGCTTCAGCAGGCGGCCGAAGGGCTGTTGCTGTTCGACCTTTTCCAGCCAGCCTTCGCCTTGACCTAGGGTATGGGCCTGCATCTCGCGTTCGGCCGGCGTATCGGTCCAGCCGAGGATGATGCCGTTGCACCGGATGCGATCGAATTTGTGGGCGTTGGCGATGTTCTTAGTCAACACGGCCAAGGCGCCTTTGCTGGCGGAATAGATGGCGAGCGTCGGCAGGCCGCAATGGATGTTGACCGAGAGGATGTTGACGATCGCGCCAGGCGCCTTTCGTTTGCGCATGTCGTTCACGCAATGCTGCATCAGGAAGTAGGGCGCGCGCGCATTGGCCGAGAACATCCGGTTCCAGAATTCCACGGTGCCATCGAGGAGGGTGGAGCGATCGGTGAGCGCCGCCGCATTCACCAGCCCATCAACACGACCGAATTTCTCAATGGTGGCGGCGACGACCCTCTCGGGCGCGGCCGGATCGACCAGATCGGCGGCGACGAAGCCGGCCTTGCCGCCCAGGCCTTCGATCTCGTCTACGACCTGCTTGCCGCGCTCGGCATTCCGGCCGGTGATCATCACCCCAGCCGCGCCGCTGGTCGCGGCCAAACGGGCCACCGCATGGCCGACGCCCTGGGTCGATCCCGTGACGAGAATGATCTTGCCGTTCAGGCGTATGTCCATGGTTCGCTCCCCAACGCGAAGGCAAAATAGAATGAAATTTCTATATTTGACAACGGGAAATTTTATGCCATTTTTGCGCGGAGCCGGTGATTTGCGCGACACTTAGAAAAACAAGAACAAGCAGCGCAAACACGGAGGGGAGGAGGCGGAGATTATGAGGACTCTGAAAGGGCCAGGCCTGTTCTTGGCGCAGTTCGCGCAGGACACGGCGCCCCACAATTCGCTTCCAAGCATCGCCAAATGGGCGAAGGACAAGGGCTATAAGGCCATCCAGATCCCGAGCTGGGACAAGCGCTTCTTCGATCTCGATAAGGCCTATTCGTCGAACACCTATTGCGACGAGGTCAAAGGCATCGTGAATGATGCCGGGCTCGAGATTTCCGAACTGTCGACACACTTCCAGGGCCAGATGGTTTCGGTCCATCCGGCCTACGATCTTATGTTCGACGGTCAGGTCGCGCCCGAGTTGCGTGGCAATCCGGACAAGCGCCGCCACTGGGCGGCCGATCAGGTGCGCAAGGGAGCCAAGGTTTCGCGCCAGCTCGGACTCGACAGCATGGTCGGCTTCACGGGTTCGCTGGCCTGGCCCTATTTCTATCCCTATCCGCAGCGGCCCGACGGCTTGATCGAAGAATGCTTCGCCGAGCAGGGCCGGCGCTGGAAGCCGCTTCTCGACGAGTACGAGAATTTCGGCGTCGACTATTGTTTCGAAATCCATCCGTCGGAAGACGCTTTCGACGGCGAGACCTTCGATATGTTCGTTGATGCGGTCGGCGGGCATAAGCGCGCCTGCATCAACTACGATGCCAGCCACTTCATCAAGCAGGGGCTCGATTATCTGCAATTCATCGACATCTATCACGAGCGCATCAAGGCGTTCCATGTGAAGGATGCCGAGTTCAATCCGACCGGCAAGCAGGGCTATCTCAGCGGCTACAAGGGCTGGCTGGAACGCGCCGCGCGCGACCGTTCGCTCGGCGACGGCCAAGTGAATTTCAAAGGCGTCTTCTCGAAGTTCGCGCAATACGACTACAAGGGCTGGGCCGTCTATGAGTGGGAATGCTGCTTGCAGCACCCCGAAGAAGCAGCGCGCCTCGGCTCGCAGTTCATCAAAGACCACATCATCCATGTCACCGATCGGACCTTCGACGATTTCGCGGCTACCGGCGCGGATCGCGGCACGATCCGGAAATTGATGGGGCTGAACTAAAGAGGGGGAGTGCGCGGCCCTATCCGGCATGCATGCTGCGATGGGGCCGCGAACTTGTTCGCACTCGAACGATTCAGAACAATTTTGGGGATGCCGTCCGGTCCGGCGAGTGACCGTTTTGCAAGCGACGTTGGAACGACTGTGCTGGAGTCACGCCTGACCCTGGTGCATGATGTGGTCAACGCAGTGCCGGTCAGCCTTGAAACGCAAGGAGGGACCTGACCGGGGGGTTAGCTGTGGCAAGGAAACAGGTCGCGGATGTCCACCGGCGGCCGTGAAGGAGGACTAAGCAGATGAAGAAGTTTGTCGGTATTGCCGGTATTGCGCTGGCGGCCGCGTTGTCGGTTGGCGCGTCGAATGCGTCTGCCGCCGACAAGGTTGTCGTCGGCGTGTCGAACACGCTGACCGGTAACGGCTGGCGCGAAGAGATGATTTGCTCGATCAAGGCCCAGGCGCTCGCCGCGGGCAATGTGTCGAAGGTCATCGTCGCCAATCGCAATGGCGGTCCGGCCGAGCAGATCAAGGACCTGCGCGATCTGATTTCCGCCGGCGCCAAGGTCATCGTTCTCAACCCGTCCGACCGCACTGCGCTCGATCCGGTGATCAAGCAGGCGCATGACAAGGGCATCGTCGTGGTTTCGGTCGACCAGGCCGTTTCCGCTCCGGACGCCTACATCCTCACCAACGACCAGGTTGCCTACGGCAAGCTGGGCGCCGAGTGGCTCTTCAAGAAGCTGAACGGCAAGGGTGAAGTGGTCGAGATGCGCGGCATCGACGGCGTGCCCGCCGACGCCGATCGTCACGAAGGCTTCCAGGCCGCTCTGAAAGAGTTCCCGGACATTAAGGTGACCGCTTCGGTGTTCACCGGCTGGGCCCTCAACAAGGCCGCTCAGCAGGCGAAGGACCTGATCGCCTCGGGCAAGAAGATCGACGGCATCTGGACCTCGGGTCTGGACGCGGTCGTCGTCGA
>CAZNZI010000494.1:0-9480 GCA_964577475.1 uncultured Rhodospirillaceae bacterium | reverse complement strand
CCTGGAGGGTGCAATCTTCGTCGCCGGCGCGGCGGTGCAGTGGCTGCGCGACGGGTTGGGAATTATCAAGACGGCACAGGAATCGGGCGCGCTCGCCGCCCAGGCGGACGGTGCGCAAAGCGTGTATCTGGTGCCCGCCTTTGTCGGCCTCGGCGCACCTTACTGGGATGCCGAAGCGCGTGGTGCGATGTTCGGCCTGACGCGCGGTACCGGCCCGGGTGAAGTGGCGCGTGCGGCATTGGAGAGCGTGGGGTATCAGACCCGCGATCTGGTCGAGGCGATGCATGCCGATCTGGCCGCTTCAGCCAATACGGTGTTGCGTGTCGATGGCGGGATGACGGCGTCGAACTGGACCATGCAATTCGTGGCCGATATCCTCGGTGCGCCGGTCGACCGGCCCAAGGTGATGGAGACGACGGCGTTGGGCGCGGCTTATCTCGCGGGCCTGGCCCAAGGCGTGTTGCCGCCGCCCGAGGTCTTCGCCAATACCTGGGCGCTCGACCGCCGCTTCACTCCCGCGCTGGACAGTGCGACCCGTGAGCGCAAATTCGCCGGCTGGCGCGATGCCGTGCGGCGGACGCTGTCATCGACCTGACATGCGAGGAGCGATCGCATGAAGGTCGTTTTCCGCTGCGATCCCGCCCTCGAACCGCACCTGGTGCGGCCGTTCCCCGCGCGCCAAGCGCTGCCGGAGTGGCTGAAAGCGATGCCGGCGACGGCGTTCTCCGACATCCACGGCACCGATGTGCGGACAGTGAAGCAGTGCCCGCCTTTCATCGACGCGATGAGTCACGGTTTCATGATGCCGCTGGCTTGCGACGTGATGGTGAAGAAGGGCGAACTCTCCTGGGATTGGAACCTGCCGCCGCCCGGTATCGGCCAGCATCCGCGGTCGCCGATCAGCTTCCACGTGCCGGCCCAGGCGACCGGCACGCCCTTCCATACGGCCGATCGGGCCATCGTCAAGTTCAACAGCTTCTGGACCATCGAGACCGAGCCGGGCTGGTCGCTGTTCGCCACCCATCCGGCCAATCGGCTCGATCTGCCCTTCCGCCTGATCACCGGCCTGGTCGATACCGATCGGTTCTCGGCGGTCGGTATTTTCTTTCCGGCGCTCTGGACCGACTCCGGCTTCGATGGCGTTTTGCCCAAGGGCACGCCGGTCGCTCAATGCTTCCCGGTGCCGCGCGGGGCGCTCGATCTCGACATGCAGACGATGACGGCGGCGCAAACCGAATCCTATGACCGGGTCGGCGCCGAGATTCTTGCCAAGCCCGGGGTCTACCGGAAGACTTATCGCGCCCGGCGCGGTGATTCGCCGCATGACAAGGAAAGCGGCGACTAGGCGGCGAGGGCGCGGCGCAACGTGCCGAGATCGAGTACCAGCCTGCCGGTCGATGCGGTGGTCAACGCTTGCGCGATCCGGCCGAAGGTGTCGGCACGCAACCGTACCGCGCGGCGATAGGCTTCCATCGCGTCGCCCATGCGACCCATATCTTGCAACACGATGCCGAGATTGACGGCGGCCTCGGCATAATCAGGCCGGTGGCTGACCGCATTGGTGAATGCCACGGCGGCCGATTCAAGGTCACGCAAATCCTGGCACACCAATCCGAGGCTGAACCACGCATCGGCGTCGCGCGGATCGAGCGCCGTCACGCGCGCAAAGGCATCGCGTGCCTCGGCATGGCGGCCGGCGCGCAGCAGGGCCTGGCCCCGGTTGAATTGGATCGGTTTGGCCGCGGGTTCGAGCTGCGCCGCGACGGCGAAAGCGTCGCAGGCGGCGGCAAACTCCCCGAGCGCGAACAGCGCCTTGCCGCATTCGAACTGGGCTTGGGCCACCTGTGGGTCTGCGGCGACAAGACGACGCAAATAGGTGATGGCGGTTCCGGGATCATTGGCGAGATTGGCGGCCCGGCCCGCAATCAGCAGCGATGCGCCGTGATCGGGTCGCGTCGAGAGACTCAACTTTGCGTGATGCAATGCGTCCTTGGGCCGCCCTTTCTCCAGCGCCACGGCACCGAGCAATTGGTGGACGGCCGGATGCTTTTCATCGACTGCGAGAAGGGGCCGTAGCGCGGCATCGGCGCGGTCGGCGTCGCCTGCCTTCAAGGCGGCAACGGCCGCGACCAGACCGCGTTCGATCAACCCGGGTTCGCCCATCTACGCACGCTCGAAAGGTTTCAGACGGAATTGTTCCGCTTCACGTCGGATGGCCGCACGCCGAATTTGCGGCGGAACATCGTGCTGAAATGCGACGAGCTGTTGAAGCCCACGCTGTAGGCGATCTCCGTCAGCGAGCGGGCGTCGTGATCGCTCTTCAGCAGCATGTCGAAGCTGCGTTCCAGCCGGCGGTTCCAGATCCAGGTGGAGACGGACGTCCCCTCGAACCTGAATAGCGCATGCAGATAGCGCAGCGAGATCGCATTGCCTTTGGCGATCGCCTCGAGCGACAGGCCGGGTTTGCACAGATGCTGCTCGATCCAGGCCTTGACCGAGCGCAGCCGCGCCTTCTGTACCGCCTGATCCGACAGTGGCTCGTCGCTTTGCGCCGAATCGAAAGCCAACGCCAGCACATCCATCAATTCGTCGCCCAATTTCCCGCGGGCTTCGGCGTCGAGCGATGACGCTTGCGATGCGAGGGTCGAGCAGAATTCCGCGGCGACGCGGCCCAGCCCCCGGCCGGTGCTCATCGTCGTCGAGACGGGAATGTGATCTTGCGGGAAACGGGACGCGAAAGCCTGCCGCGGCAGTTCGAGATAGTAAGAGTGGACCTTCCCCAGGCATTGGAGCTCATAAGGTTCGGACGCGCAGAACAGCGCGCCGATGCCGGCATTGGTCGCGAGGTCGGCGCCGGCTTGCAGCACGTTTACCCGGCCGCTCTGAATGAACTGAACGTAGTAGCAATCTTTGTCGAGCTTTGCCAAATGCGACGGCCGGCGCCGGATGCGCTGTTCGGAGATCAGAATGTCGGTGAGTGCGACACCGCCGAACTGGGCTTCACGGATAAAGCCTTCGTAATTCGCGGGATCCTCGGCCTGGACATCGACATGGACATAGACGTCGCAAATCGCGTCGCGCCACGCGGCGTAGCGTTTGGCCTGATCCAAAGCATCAGTTGCGAAGACGAGATCCACGTTTCCCTCCCCGGCCTGCCTCCAAGGCCTGTTGGCTTTCCGTGCGCCGATGGCCCAGTCATGACCTGCGCGAGGGCATCGCCTTTTTTCTTGAGCTCCCTTGGTAATCTTGGGCTTTTCGGCGTCAGCGCATCAACAAAAAAGCCAGTGAGTGCACTATTACGCAAGAATCTTGCGCATTGAAGCAAGAACCTGTTTAGCCCGGGTGGTACTTCGCCCATAGCGGCAAATGGCTCCTTGAGAGGCCGTAGACCGCGAGCCGACGAATGGTCGGACGGGAGGGGTACCGATGGGTCGCGTCGTCAATGTGACGCAAGAGCGCATTGTGTTTTCGTTCGCGCTCATCCTGCTGATCGCATTCGCCATCTTCCTTCCCGGTTTTTCCAAGGCCGAGAATCTTCTGGCCCTGGTTCGCAGCGTTTCGGTGCTCGGCATTCTCGGCGTCGCGATGGCCCTGGTCGTATTAGGCAGGGGCATTGACCTATCTCTGGTCTCGGTCATGGCCATTTCGCTGGCCTGGTCGTTCGACCTGATCGCCAAGGGCATGTCGCTGGCGGGCGGTCTCGCGATCGGCCTCGCCTGCTCGATTCTGATCGGCCTCATCAACGGGTTTCTGATCGCCTTCGTCGAAATTCCGGCCGTCTTCGCCACGCTGGCGATGGGCACGCTGATCTACGGTTTCGGCCGCTATTTCCTGATCGATCTCGACGTCATCTATCTGCGTGGCGAAGGCACGTCGATCGCCTGGATCGGCGCGGGCAACTTCGAGGGCATTCCGGTTCCCGTAATCATCTTCGCCCTGGTCTGTGCGCTCGCGGCTTTGTTCCTGCGCTACGCCAAAACGGGGCGCTTCATCCGCGCGATCGGCGACAACCTGCCGGCGTCGCGCATCACCGGACTGCCGGTGCGTCCGATCGTGGTGCTGCAATACGTCCTGTCCGCGATCATCGGATTTCTCGCCGGGCTGGTCACCACCACTTCGGTCGCGAGCATGAACACGCGCATCGCGCTCTCGACCTTCGTCTACGACATCATCCTGGTGGTCGTGCTGGGCGGCATCGGCCTTTCGGGCGGGCGCGGCGGCATCCGCAACGTGATCGTAGGAACGCTGCTGATCGGCGTCCTGATCAACGGCATGACGATCCTCGACATCCAATACACCGTCCAGAACGTGATCAAGAGCGTGATCCTGCTCGCCGCGATCGTCGCCGACACGATCATCAATCCGCGCGATGAGCAGACGGCCCAACAAGGCGACATCTGAACAACGACAGGGAGGAGAACATGAGAGCGTTAAAGGCATTGGCATTTGCGGCGGCGGCGAGCCTGATCGGCACCGCGGCGCTGGCGGAAGGCATCGACGATCCGGCTCGCGCACCTTACTACGACACCTTCAAGGGCAAGACGGTCGCGTTCGTCCCCATCGCGATGGGCTTCGATCTGACCGAGGGCTGGGCCGCCGGCATCAGGAAGGCGGTCGAGCCGCTCGGCGTGAAGTTCGAAGTACGTGACCCGAACTGGAACACCGAGGCCGGCGCACAGGCGATTACCTCGCTGATCCAAGAGAAACCCGATGTGATCGTGGTCCACAACCCCGACGTCCAGTCCTACGCCAAGCTGCTCAAGAAGGCGGAGGAAGCGGGCATCTACGTCATCCAGGTGAACATGCGGTCGAGCTACACCACGGACGGCTTCGCCGGTGCCGACTATGTCGGCATGGGACGCCAGCTCGCCGAGCACCTGATCGCCAAATGCGGCAAGGACGCCGGCGGCAACGGCAAGATCGCTATCATCCAGGGCGTGCTGACGGCGGCCGCCAGCGCCTATCAGATGAAGGGCATCGAAGAGGTGCTCGCCAAGCATCCCGATATGAAGCTGGTGGCCAACCAGGCCGCCGACTGGGATGCCACCAAGGCGCGCACGATCATGGCGACCATCATCCAGCAGAACCCCGATCTGTGCGGCGCGGCCGGCTTCTGGGACGTGATGGATGTCGGCACCGGTGCCGCGATCAAGGAGTCGGGCAAGAAGATCTGGTTGATCACCCAGGGCGGCGGCAACCAGGCGGCTTGCGACAACCTGACCAACGGCGTCTATAGCGAGGTGATCGAGTACAACGTGCTCGGCCAGGCGCGCGACATCTCGAACATCATCAAGAACCTGCTGCAGAACAAGCCGAAGCCGGGCGCGACCCACACCACGCTGTTCACCCCGCTCGAATTCTTCACCAAGGATTCGATGCGGCCGGGCCAGTGCTGGACGCTTGAAGCAAAGAAATAGACGCACCCATCTCGGCCGGCGGAGATTCGCTGATGCGGTCTCCGCCGGTCCTTGAGCCCCGCCAGCTACATCTGGGCACAAAATGACTTTCTCGGATGCCGTCACCTACTGGCGCTATCGCCTGATCCCCGATCACATCATCGGCGAGGTTCTCGCCAAGCGATGGATCGACAACGCGATACCTTTCCTCACCCTGGTCATCGTCATGATCGGCTTCGGCTCGGCTATGCCGGACTTTTTCGGCATCGGCGGGCTGGAAACGCTGACGCGGCAGCTAGGCGAATTCGGCCTCGTCTGTATCGCCATGATGATCGTGATGCTGGCCGGCGGCATCGATCTCAGCGTGGGGTCGAACTACGCGCTCGCCAACATCATCGCGCTCGCCTTGCTGAACGTCTACGGTCTGCCGGTCTGGGCTGCCTTCATCGCCACCCTTGGGGCCGGAGCCCTGGTTGGGTTGCTCAACGGCGTCTTGATCGGCTATCTGCGCCTGCGCGCCTTCCTCACCACGCTGGTGACACTGATTATCGTGCGGGCGATCGTCGACATGTTGCTGTTGCGTCTCGCGGTGAAGATATCGGCGGGCATGGTTGATTCCGATCTATGGGATTATCTGGGCGAGGGGACGGTTTTCGGCATCCCGTTCGGATTTCTCTTGTTCCTCGTGATCGCGCTGGCCGCCCATATCATGCTGAGCCGTACGCGGCCCGGCTGGCAGTTGATGGCGGTGGGCGGCATGCGCCGCTCGGCCCACAATGTCGGCATCCCCGTTCGCCGCACCGTGTGCCTCACCTATGTCGCTTCTGGAATCCTCGTCTCGCTGGCGGGCTTCTTCTTCGCGGCGCGGCTGGGCGGCGCGGGATCCGATACCGGCTTTGGGCTGGAGATCACGGCGCTGACAGCTGCCGTGCTGGGCGGCAATAGTCTCGGTGGCGGCCGCGGCTCGGCCGCCAAGGCCGTGTTCGGCGCCGTGATCACGTTGATCATCGTCAACGGGCTGGTGCGGCTGGGCGCGTCGCGCGGGGCCAACTCCTTCGTCCTCGGCTTCATCCTGTTGCTGGCGGTGGCGATCGATGTCCGGTGGCTGCGCAACCGTCACAAGGTGCTCGCCAAGGTCTATGTCTCGCCCGTCTTCAAGAACTTGCCCAAGACCTTTGGCACGGAACGCAACTCGTCCTCGCCGTTCGCGCTGAACGACAAGTTGCGCGAAGTGTCCCTGATCGGGCTCGGCGACATCGACGGACCCGAGGATGTGATCCTCGACGAGGACGATCATCTCTATGCCGGAACGCGCACCGGCGACATCGTCCGGTTCCTGGCGCCCGACTATCAGCAGCAGGAAATCTTCGCCCATGTCGGCGGGCGGCCGCTCGGCATGGCCTTTGCCAAGGATGGCGCGCTGCTCTGCTGCATCGGCGGCATGGGGCTCTATCGCGTCGGCAGGGACCGCGAGGTCACCAAGCTGACCGACGAGACCAATAGAACGACCCTTTCGGTGATCGACGATTCGCGGCTCAAACTCGCGGACGATCTGGATATCGCGCCGGACGGCCGCGTGTTCTTCAGCGAGGCGACGGTCCGCTACGAAATGCACGAATGGCCGGTGGACAGCCTCGAATCGCGCGGCAACGGCCGTATCATCTGCTACGACCCGAACACGGGAACGACGAAAACTGTCCTACGCAACCTGCTGTTCCCCAACGGCATCTGCATGACGGGCGACGGTGTCTCTTTCATGTTCGCTGAGACTTGGGCCTGCACCATCAGCCGCTACTATTTCGACGGGCCGAAGGCGGGTACGGTGGAGAAACTGATCCCCAATCTCCCTGGCTATCCCGACAACATCAACCGCGCCTCCGACGGCACCTATTGGCTGGCGTTGGTGGGCATGCGTACGCCGTCGATGGACTTGGCCTTGAAGATGCCCGGCTTCCGCCGCCGCATGGCCCGCCGCGTGGCGCCCGACGAATGGCTGTTCCCCAATATCAACACCGGTTGCGTGCTGCGTTTCGACGAGCAGGGAAACATCCACGACGTGATGTGGGATCTCGGCGGTGAGAATCATCCGATGATCACCTCGATGCGCGAGCATAAGGGGCATCTCTACATCGGCGGTATCCTCAACAACCGCATCGGCCGGCTGGCGCTAAAGGGCGCAAACACGTCCTGGACCGGTCCGAACTCGTATTGGGGCCGCGCATGAGCTTCGGTTTCACCAGGCTTCTCGATGTTTTCCTGGGCCGCGGCGAAAGCGCGATCACGGTACCCGCGCTCGATGGTGCCTTGCGGCCTAACCGCAAGCTCGACGACGCGGCCGAGCGAATCGCGATCGAACAGCCGAGCGGGATCGCATCCCGTCCCGATGGAATCCTGGTCAGCAGCGGCGATCGGGTCTTCCGCTGGGGCGGTGGCGCCTGGGTACCGGTCCACAAGGCCGAGGCGGCGATCTCCTGCCTTGCCGAGGCTGGCGACGGGATCGCTATCGGTTTGGAGAACGGTACGGTTGGGATCGTCGGCGGGCGTCATGGCGGCGCAAAGTTCGAAGCGACGCCGGATGCGCGCTGCCCCGTCGCGGTCGCGGTCATCGACGGCAGTCTTTATGTCTGCCACGGGTCGGCGGTGCATGGTCCGGCGCATTGGCAACGCGATCTGTTGGAGCGTAATGCGTCGGGTTCGGTTTGGCGCATCGATCTCGCCTCGGGCAAGCGCAATCGTCTGGCCAACAATCTGGCTTTTCCCGCCGGGATCGCCGCCCATCGCGACGCGGTGATCGTGTCGGAGAGTTGGCGGCACCGGGTCCTGCGCCTCGACCGGTCGACGGGAAAGGTGCTCGACATAGTGCTGGGTGATCTGCCGGGATATCCGGGGCATATCGCCAGCGACGGCAGGGGCGGCTGTTTCCTCTCTGTCTTCGCGCCGCGCAGCCAGTTGGTCGAGTTCGTCCTGCGCGAACCGCGCTTCAAGCAGCGCATGATCGCCGAGGTCGAACCGCGCTATTGGGTGGCGCCGACCTATCGCTCGGGCGGGTCATTCTACGAGCCGTTGCAAGGCGGCGGCGTCAAGCATCTGGGCATCCTGAAGCCCTGGGCGCCGACCCTCTCGTTCGGCATGGTAGTTCGTCTGGACGAGAGCGGGTTGCCGCTGGAGAGTTTTCAAAGCCGCGCCGACGGCAAGACCCACGGGATCGTCGCCACCGTCGTTCATGACGGCGCGCTCCATGCTGTGTCGCGCGGCGACAATCTGATCGCCAAGGTTGGCGCGCCATGACCGCCATTCTTGAACTTCGTGACGGGACCAAGGAATACCGCGGCGTTCCGGCGCTCAAGAACGTCACCTTCACGCTCGAACCCGGCGAGATTCACGCGCTCTTGGGCGAGAACGGCGCCGGCAAGTCGACATTGACCAAAATGCTGGCGGGCGTCGTGGCGCCGACGGCCGGGCAGATCTTCATCGACGGCACGCCCATCGAATTGGCCAACCCTGCCGATGCACTGAAGAAGGGCATCGCGATGGTCTACCAGGAGACCAGCCTGGTGCCGTCGCTCACCGTGGCGCAGAACCTCTATATCGGCGATGCGAAATGGTTCAACCGGCTGCGCGGGATCTATATCGCCGCCCAGCAATTCCTGCAGTCGCTCAACTTCCCGGTCGATCCGACGGCGCTGGTCTCGAGCCTGGGCGCGGGGCAGAAGCAGATGGTGGAGATCGCACGCGCGGTTCATCACAAAGCCCGTGTGATCATCTTCGACGAGCCGACCGGTACATTGACCCCCGAGGAGAAGCATCACTTCTTCGCCCTGGTCAGACGCCTGCGCACGCGCGACGTTTCGATCATCTTCATCTCGCACGCGATCGAGGAGGCGCTCCAGACCGCCGACCGGATCACGATCCTGCGCGATGGCGAGCATGTGGTGACTGACGCGACCGCCAATTTCGATCGCGGCCGGATCGTCCGGTCGATGGTTGGCCGCACGCTCTCCGAAGAGCTCTATGGCAAGGCCGGCGAGAGGCAGATGCGGCCGGCCGGCCGCAAGGTACTCAGCGTCCAGAACCTCTCGATGGG
>CAZNZI010000493.1:0-3586 GCA_964577475.1 uncultured Rhodospirillaceae bacterium | reverse complement strand
CGGGACCGCCAGTGTGATCCAGCCGTTGATCGAGCCGCTTTTCGGGGGCTTATCCGCCGCCGAAATCCTCTCGCGGCTGACCCAAGATCTTCCCGCCAAGGATTACGACTTGGTGCGCGCCTATTGGCGCACCCAGTTGGGCGGCAGCTTCGATGCGCGCTGGCGGGATGCTTTGATCAAGGGGTTCATCGAGGGCACGGCCGCGCCGCTGGAGCAACCGCCCCTGGTGGCCGCCGCGTCGGCGCTCCCGATGCCGGCGGCTACGAGCGGCCAGCTTGGCCTCGTCATCCGCCCCGATCCGGTTTTGTGGGACGGCAGCCTCGCCAATAATCCTTGGCTTCAGGAGTTGCCGCGACCGCTCACCAAGCTTGTCTGGGGCAATGCCGTCATGATCGCGCGGTCGCTCGCTCAGGCGCAGTCGATCAGCGATGGGGACGAAGTCGAGATTACGGCCGGGCGAGCGACGGTAAGAGGACCCGCATTCGTTCTGCCGGATCAGCCCGACAATACGGTCACTGTTCATCTGGGCTCGGGGCGCACCCATGCCGGCAAGATCGGCGATCGGGTCGGCTTCGATGCTTATGGCCTGCGCCGCAGCGATGCTCCGTGGACTGTCAGCAGTGTCGGCCTCCGCAAGACGGGGCGCACGTCCATGTTGGCACAGACACAGGAAGACATTTCCCCGAGTGCCGAGGACCGCAAGCGGACGGAAGCGGCATTGGCCAAGCGTGCCGCGCAACCGAAGCCATTGCCGAGTCTCTATGGCGATCATCCCGTGGAGCAGGGCGCGCGCGCCTGGGGCATGGTGATCGATCTCGACAGCTGCATCGGCTGCAACACCTGCATGATCGCCTGCCAGGCCGAGAACAATATTCCCGTGGTCGGGCGCGAGGAAGTGATCGCCGGGCGCGCGATGCACTGGATTCGCGTCGATCGCATCGAGACGGATGGCGAAGAGGGCGCGCCGTTCCGCCCGGTTCCCTGCATGCATTGCGAACACGCCCCTTGCGAGATCGGCTGTCCGGTCGGCGCAACGGTGCACGACAGCGAAGGCCTCAATGCGATGGTCTACAACCGTTGCGTCGGCACCCGCACTTGCTCGGCCTATTGTCCCTACAAGGTCCGGCGCTTCAATTTCCGCGACTATCGTGCGCAGGAAACGGAAGGCGCCGAGGCGCAACACAATCCCGATGTGACCGTCCGCCAGCGCGGCGTGATGGAGAAGTGCACCTATTGCGTCCAGCGGATTTCGGCCGCTCGCATCGCGGCGGACACGGAGAACCGTCCCATCCAGGACGGCGAGGTGGTCACCGCTTGCCAAGCCGCGTGCCCGGCCCGCGCGATCACTTTTGGCGATCTGGCCGATACCGGCAGCGCGGTCGCCCACGCCCGGCAGAGCGGCCGGCATTTTGCGCTGCTCGAAGATCTGAACACGCGACCCCGTACCACTTACCTATCCGGCATCCCCAGGCGATCGAAAACATGACCGAAGGCGAATTCGGGGGTGAAGTCACCTATGGGGGCATAGGCGATACGATCTCGCGGATCGCGCTCGACCATCCGGGCACGCGGATGTGGCTGATCGTCTTCGCCGCGTCGCTGATGCTGTTCGGCCTGTTCATCGCCGCACTCGGAATGATCCTGACCGAAGGCATCGGCGTCTGGGGCAACAATATCCCGGTCGGCTGGGCTTTCGACATCATCAACTATGTCTGGTGGATCGGCATCGGCAATGCCGGCACGCTGATCTCGGCGCTGCTCCTGATCTTCCGTCAACGCTGGCGCAATGCCCTCAATCGCTTCGCCGAGACGATGACGCTGCTGGCCGCCGGTTGCGCGGCTATCTATCCGATGATCCATCTCGGGCGGCCCTGGTTCTTCTATTGGACGCTGCCCTATCCCAACACGATGCTGCTCTGGCCCCAGTTCCGCAGCCCGCTGGTGTGGGACGCGCTGGCGATCATCGTCTATCTGCTGCTGTCGCTGATGTTCTGGTATCTCGGCATGATCCCCGACCTCGCAGCCATCCGCGACTCGGCGCGCGGCCGGATCAGGCAACGCATCTACGGAATCGCGGCGTTGGGCTGGCGCGGCTCGTCGCGCCATTGGGGGCGCTGGCGGCAGGCCTATATCATCCTGGCCGCGCTCGCCGTGCCGCTGGTCGTGTCGGTCCATAGCGGCGTCGGCATGCTGTTCTCCGTCGGCATCGAGCCAGGCTGGCACACCACGCTGCTGCCGGTGTTCTTCGTGGCGGGTGCCATGTATTCGGGCTTCGCGGTCGTGTTGCTGATCGCGGTGACTCTGCGCCACGCCTTTGCGATCAAGCATCTCGTGACCGAGCGGCATCTCGATGCGCTGGCCAAGCTGCTCCTCGCGACTGGACTAGGCACCGCCTACGGCTACGCCGCCGAGATGCTGTTCTCCTGGTATGGCGGCGACGCTTTCGATCACTCCGTAATGATGGACCGCTTCTTCGGCCCTTACGCCTTCAGCTTCTGGCTGGTGATGCTCTTCAACGTGATCAGCATCCAGCCACTCTGGTTCGCTCGCGTGCGGCGCAGCCCCGCCGCGCTGTTCGTCATAAGTCTTATTGTGGCGATCGGCATGTGGTTCGAGCGTTTCATGATCATCGTGGTGACCCTGCATCACGATTTCCTGCCCTCCAGCGCGCACACCTATCGGGCGACCTTCTGGGAGATCGCGACCTTCGTCGGCACGCTCGGCATCTTCATGACGATCATGCTGCTGTTCGTCCGCTACCTGCCGATCATGTCGATCACCGAAGAGCGCGAGTTGATCGGCTCCAAACAGGAGGCGGAATCCACATGAAGCGCCTGATCGCCGAATTCACCTCGCCCGACGCGCTGTTGACCGCGACCAAGCATTTGCACGACGCCGAAGTCGGCGGCTTCGAGGCCTTTACGCCCTTCCCGGTGCCCGAATTCGATACGTTCGGCGGACAGCCGCGTTCGACCATTCCGTGGCTGGGACTGATCGGCGGCCTTGTGGGCGGCATCGGCTTCTTTCTGTTGCAAGCCTATGCCGCGGCGATCTCCTATCCCGTCGATGTCGGCGGCCGACCGCTGTTCGCCTGGCCATACTTTTTGCTGCCGGCCTGGCCGGTCGCGGTCATCGGTTCGGCGGCTTTCGCCTTCTTCGGCTTCTTCGTCCTGAACGGGCTTCCCCGTCTCAATCATCCGCTGTTCGAGCTTCCGCAGTTCGCGCGTGTCACACGCGACCGGTTCTTCCTCTGCTTCGAACTGGGCAATCTGCCCGACGGCCACCGGCAGCGGGTCGGCGCCATCCTACGCGACGCCGGGGCGCTATCGACCGAAGAGATCGAGTGATGAAGCGTGGCGTTGTCATCGCGCTGCTGCTGTTGACCGCTTGCGATCAGAATATGAGCGAGCAGAAGAAGCTGCCGCCTTATCGCGCCAGCAGCCTGTTCGGAGCGGCCGGTACCGCGATACCGCCCCCGGGCGCGGTGGCGCGCGATGCGGCCGATGCGCCGGTGCCGAAGCCGCAAACCGTCACGGCCGCGCTGTTGGATCGGGGGCGGAACCGGTTCGATGTGTTCTGCACGCCA
>CAZNZI010000492.1:0-2285 GCA_964577475.1 uncultured Rhodospirillaceae bacterium | reverse complement strand
CAGATCCTCGACGAGCCCTCGCTCGGCCTCTCGCCGCGCCTGGTCGAGGAGATGTTCGTCCTCATCCGGAAACTGCACAGCGACGGCACCGCCATTCTGCTGGTGGAACAGAACGTGGTGCAATCGCTCGAGATCGCCGATCGCGCGTACGTTCTCGACAACGGCACCATTGTCCAGTCGGGCGTTCCGTCCGCGATCATGAACTATGCCGATATCAAGCGTTCATTCCTGGGAGAATGAGGATGGCTCAGACTCTCGCTGAGAAGATCATCGCGAAGGCCGCCGGGCGGGATCGGGTTCGGGCGGGCGAGGTTGTCACCTGCGCGGTCGATCTGGCGATGGTGCACGATTCGGGCGGCCCGCGGCGCGTCAAGCCGATTCTCGACCGGCTTCAGGTCAAGGTCTGGAATCCCGACCGGGTCGTCGTGGTGACGGATCATTATGTGCCGGCATTCGACGCCGAAAGCGCGTCCATCCTGGCGCTGACGCGGCAATGGGTCGCCGACCAAGGCATCGGTAACTTTCACGACATGCAGGGCATCTGCCATGTCGTCCTGCCCGAACGCGGTCATCTGCGGCCGGGCATGCTGGTGGTGGGTGGCGACAGCCATTCGCCCACCGGCGGCGCCTTCGGCTGCTATATGTTCGGTGTCGGCGCGACGGAAATGGCCGGCGTTCTGGCGACGGGAACCATCTGGCTGCGGGTACCCGAAACCATCCTCATCGAATGGGATGGGTCATTCGGCCCCGGCGTGGTGGCCAAGGACGTCATGTTGCATTTGTGCCGGACGCTCGGCATGGATGGTGGGCGGTATCAGGCAATCGAATACCGTGGCAACGCGATCGCTGCCTTGCCGATGCCCGAACGCATGACCTTGTGCAACATGTCGGCCGAACTGGGTGCCCAGGCGGCATTGATCGCGCCCGACGCGACAACCGCGGCCTATCTGGCCGCCGCCGGCGCCGACCCGGGCGACCTCTCGCGCTGGCAGGGTGACGTGGATGCGAGTCCCACCGAACGCCATCGGTTCGATGCCGGCGCCTTAGGACCTCAGGTCGCCGCCCCGCACAGCCCGGCGAATGCGGCACCCGTGGAGTCCTATGGCCCGACCCGAATCGACCAGGCCTATATCGGGGCCTGCACCGGCGCGAAACTGGTCGATCTCAAGATGGCCGCCGCAATTCTCAAGGGCCGCAGTGTTGCCAAGACGACGCGGCTCCTGATCGCCCCCGCCTCCACCCGCACCACGGCCGAAGCCGCCGCCGACGGCACGCTCGCGACATTGACCGCCGCCGGCGCGATCGTGATGCCGTCCGGCTGCGGGGCCTGCGCGGGCTACGGTGCGGGCGTCCTTGGCGAGGGTGAAGTCTGCATCGCCTCGACCGCGCGCAATTTCAAGGGCCGGATGGGCGCCGCATCGTCCGCGGTCTATCTGGCATCGCCTTATACCGTGGCCGCCAGTGCGGTCGCCGGCCGCATCGCGGATCCACGCGAAATGTTGGCGGAGATGATGCCATGAGCGGGAGCGAAGGCCGCGTCTGGCGCTTTGGCGACAACATCGACACCGATTCGCTGGCCCCCGGCCTCTATATGAAACAGCCTTTGGCTGAGCTGGCACGCCATTGCCTGGAGTCGGTCGATCCCGCCTTCGCGGCTTCGACCCAGTCGGGCGACGTGATCGTGGCGGGCAGGAATTTCGGCGCGGGATCGTCACGCGAACAAGCGGTGCAGGCGCTGCGGCATCTCGGCGTCACTGCCGTCATTGCCCAATCCTTTGCCGGCATCTTCTATCGCAATGCCCTCAATCTCGGCCTGCTCGCGCTCGTCTGCGCCGATAGCGGCCGTATCAACGCGGGCGATCGTGTCGCCGTCGACGGCGCGCGTGGTGAGATCGTCAATTCGACCACCGGCGAGCGTCTCGCTTGCGAGCCGCTGCCAGAGCATCTTCTGCAAATGATCGCCGACGGCGGCTTGGTGCCGCATCTGGAGCGTAGATTGGCAGCGAAGCGGGAGGGAGCGACATGAACTCGACCAAGGGAGGGCGGCTCTCCTTGCGGCAGCGGCTAGCACGCAAGCCGATTCTCGTCGCACCGGGCGTCTTCGACGGCCTCTCAGCGCTGATCGCCGAACGCGCCGGCTTCGATGCGGTCTATTTGTCGGGCGCCAGCGTGGCCTATACGAAACTCGGCCGCTCGGATGTGGGCCTGGTCACGATGTCCGAGATGGCCGACACCGTGTCGGCGATCAGCGACAAACAGGAAACGTTGCGCGGCACGCTGCGCCT
>CAZNZI010000491.1:0-8992 GCA_964577475.1 uncultured Rhodospirillaceae bacterium | reverse complement strand
GACGGTGCGTACACCCTTGCGCGGCGTGTTGCGCCTGCCCAACGCTCTCTTCGCCGAAGCGGTGAGTGCCGAATGGGCGGCGCAGGGCGAGACGATCGAACCGACCTCCATGCCGCTGACATCGATCGCCAACACCGCCATCGATCGCATCGCCGCCGCGCGGGACGACATGGTCGCGGGCCTTTTGCGCTACGCCGAGACCGACATGCTCTGCTACCGCGCCGACGCCCCAGCCGATCTGGTGGCGCGGCAGGGGACCATCTGGCAGGCGATCCTCGATTGGGCCGCGGTCGACCTTGGTGCGACCCTGCAAGTCACCACCGGCGTCCTGCCGGTGCCGCAAAGCGAGGATGCGATCGGCAAACTGCGCAATGTGCTGTGCGCTTATGACGACTTTCGCCTCGCCGCGCTCTCGACCGCCGTCTCGACCATGGGCTCGCTGATCCTGGGCCTGGCGCTGGCCGAGGGGCGGCTGTCGGCTGCCGAAGCCTTCGCCGCCGCCCAGCTCGACGAGACCTATCAGAACGAGTTCTGGGGCGAGGATGCGGAGGCGATCGAACGCCGCGACAATCTGCGGGCCGATATCGATGCGGCCGCGACCGTGTTCGGCCTATTGTCTGCTTAATTCATTCCACGCAATGGCGTTGCGTTTTTTCCCGCCGTGACATTCGGGCTGTTGGCAGCGGCACGCGGATGTTGCACTCTCGCGTCAGCCGGCCAACACCCCGGAACGGGGGCCGATCGGGTTAGGGGACGTTCATGCAGGAAATCATCCAGAAGCTCCAGCAGATGCGCGAACAGGCGCGGCTGGGCGGCGGTCAGAAGCGCATCGACGCGCAGCATGCGAAAGGCAAGCTGACGGCGCGCGAACGCATCGAGGTTCTGCTCGATCCCGACTCCTTCGAAGAGTGGGACATGTTCGTCGAGCACCGCAACCATGATTTCGGCATGGACGAGCAGAAGATTCCCGGCGACGGCGTGGTGACCGGCTGGGGCACGGTCAACGGCCGGCTCGTCTACGTCTTCAGTCAGGACTTCACCGTGTTCGGCGGCTCGCTCTCCGAGGCCCATGCCGAGAAGATCTGCAAGATCATGGATCACGCGATGCGCGTCGGCGCGCCGGTGATCGGCCTCAACGACTCGGGCGGCGCGCGCATCCAGGAAGGCGTCGACAGTCTCGGCGGCTACGCCGACGTATTCCTGAGGAACGCGCTGGCCTCCGGCGTGGTGCCGCAGATTTCGATGATCATGGGCCCCTGCGCCGGCGGCGCGGTCTATTCGCCGGCTATGACCGACTTCATCTTCATGGTGAAGGACTCATCTTACATGTTCGTCACCGGTCCGGACGTCACCAAGACGGTGACCCATGAGACGGTGACGGCGGAAGAACTGGGCGGTGCGATCACCCATACAGGCCGCTCGGGCGTGGCCGACCGCGCCTTCGAGAACGATGTCGAGGCGCTGATGGAATGCCGCCGCTTCATCGATTTCCTGCCGGCTAACAACCGCGAGAAGCCGCCCGTTCGCGAGACCGCCGATCCCGGCGACCGCGAGGAGCCCAGCCTCAACACGCTGGTGCCTGACAATCCCAACAAGCCCTACGACATGATGGAGCTGGTGCTGAAGGTGGTCGACGATGGCGACTTCTTCCCCATCGCACCGACCTGGGCCGGCAACATCATCACCGGCTTCGGCCGCATCGAGGGTCGCACCGTGGGGATTGTCGCCAACCAGCCGATGGTGCTGGCCGGCTGTCTCGATATCGACTCGAGCCGCAAGGGCGCGCGCTTCGTGCGGTTCTGCGACTGTTTCAATATTCCGATCGTCACTTTCGTCGATGTGCCCGGCTTCCTGCCCGGCACGGCGCAGGAGTACGCCGGCATCATCAAGCACGGCGCGAAGCTGCTCTATGCCTATGCCGAATGCACGGTGCCGAAAGTCACCGTGATCACGCGCAAGGCGTACGGTGGGGCCTATGACGTGATGAGCAGCAAGCATCTGCGCGGCGACGTCAACTACGCCTGGCCCACGGCCGAGATCGCCGTCATGGGGCCGAAGGGCGCGGTGGAGATCATCTTCCGCCAGGACATCGGCGACCCGCAGAAGATCGCCGAGCGCACCGAAGAATACCGAGAGAAATTCGCCAACCCCTTCGTCGCCGGCCACCGCGGCTTCATCGACGACGTGATCCGCCCGCAGGCGACCCGTCGCCGCGTGGCGCGATCGCTCGCGATGCTGCGCGACAAGAAAGTCGAAAACCCGTGGCGCAAGCACGGCAATATTCCGCTGTAGTAACCATAATCCTCATCCTGAGGAGGCGCGTAGCGCCGTCTCGAAGGATGGGCCGAGGTAAGGATCGATGGCGTTCGTCTACATCCTTAGTTGCGCTGATGGTTCCTACTATGTGGGGTCAACGCGCACGACCCTCGAAGTACGCGTCGCGGAACATAATGCCGGTAAATTCGGAGGGTATTCGTCGTCGCGGTTGCCGGTCTCCCTGATTTGGTCGGAAGAATTTTCGATGATCACCGATGCCGTGGCGGCTGAACGGAAGGTCAAGGGCTGGAGCCGTGCGAAGAAGGAAGCCTTGATCAAAGGCGACTTCAAACGACTGAAGGATTTAGCCAAACGGCGAACCAGTGCGTCTCATGGTTCGAGACGCCGTGTTTCACACGGCTCCTCACCATGAGGAAACAAATAAGATCTGGGGAATAGGGAATGTTCACCAAAATTCTGATCGCGAATCGCGGCGAGATCGCGTGCCGGGTGATGCGGACGGCGAAGCGGATGGGAATTGCGACGGTGGCGGTTTATTCCGATGCCGATCGCGACGCTCTGCATGTGCAGATGGCCGACGAGGCGGTGCATATCGGACCGCCGCCGTCGGCACAGTCGTACCTTCAGATCGACCGCATCGTCGAAGCCTGCAAGAAGACCGGCGCGCAGGCGGTGCATCCGGGCTACGGCTTCCTCTCCGAGAAGCGCGAATTCCAAGAGGCGCTGGCGAAGGCTGGGATCGCCTTCATCGGTCCCGATGCGCATGCGATCTTCGCCATGGGCGACAAGATCGAATCGAAGAAGCTGGCCCAGAAAGCGGGCGTCAGCAGCGTGCCCGGTTATCTCGGCGCCATCCCGACTGTCGAGGAGGCGGTCAAGATCGCCAAGGATGTCGGCTATCCGGTGATGATCAAGGCCTCGGCGGGCGGCGGCGGCAAAGGCATGCGCCTCGCCCATAACGACGCCGAGGTGAAAGAGGGTTTCCAGTCGGCACGCAACGAGGCGAAGTCGTCCTTCGCCGATGACCGCGTCTTCATCGAGAAATACATCGAGCAGCCGCGCCATATCGAAATCCAGGTGCTGGGCGATTCGCATGGCCACGTGATCTATTTGGGTGAGCGCGAGTGTTCGATCCAGCGCCGCCATCAGAAGGTGATCGAGGAGGCGCCGAGCCCTTTCCTCACGCCCGAAGTACGCAAGGCGATGGGCGAGCAGGCCGTCGCACTGGCCAAGGCGGTCAATTACAAATCGGCGGGCACGGTCGAGTTTATCGTCGACGCCAAGCGCAATTTCTATTTCCTCGAGATGAACACGCGGCTTCAGGTCGAGCATCCGGTGACGGAACTGGTGACCGGCCTCGATCTCGTCGAATGGATGATCCGCATCGCCAATGGAGAGAAACTGACCGTCCAGCAGAGTGACGTGAAGCTGAACGGCTGGGCGCTCGAGGCGCGCGTCTATGCCGAAGACCCGTACCGTAACTTCCTGCCCTCGGTCGGTCGTCTTTCGCGTTACCGTGCGCCTGAGGCGAGCAACAATGTGCGTGTTGACACCGGTGTCTACGAAGGCGGCGAGATCAGCATCCACTACGACCCGATGATCGCGAAGCTGTGCTCCTGGGGTAAAGATCGCAACGAGGCGATCACCCACATGCTGGGCGCGCTCGACGATTATGTGGTGCGCGGGCTCAACCACAATATCGCGTTCCTCTCGGCGCTGGTGGGTCATCCGCGCTTCGAGCGCGGGGAACTCACCACCAATTTCATAGCCGAAGAGTTCCCGAAGGGCTTCCATGGCGTAGAGCCGAGCCCGGTGCAACTGCGCCAGCTGGCGGCCGTCGCGGCCTTCGCCCATCGCTGTGCCGCTGAGCGAGAGACTTCGATCAGTGGCCAGTTGCCGGCCCATGAGGCGAAGATTCCGACCAAGTGGGCTGTCCGCATCGGCAGCCAGGATTTCCAATGCGAGGTCTTCGCGCCGGCGCCCAAGGGCAGCCCGATGATCGTCACCCTCGACGGCAAGCCGGTCAGCGTCACCAGTTCATGGGTGCCGGGCGAGATGCTGCTCGAAGCCGGGGTGCGCGACGGGGCCGAAGCGCCGGTCACTTACCAGATGGGCCCATCGGGTCTGGTGTTGACCGGCGGTGTCAACCATCCGATCGCCGTGCAGATCGAACGCGACGGTCTTCGCTGGCGCTTGAGTCATGCCGGTATGCGGGTCGAGGCGCAGGTGTTGCGACCGCGCCTCGCCGAATTGGCTGCACGCATGCCGGTCAAGGCGCCGCCCGATCTCTCGCGCTTCCTGCTCTCGCCGATGCCGGGTTTGCTGGTCTCGGTGCCGGTCGCGGTCGGCCAGGAGGTCAAGGCCGGCGAGGTGCTGGCGGTGGTCGAGGCGATGAAGATGGAGAATGTGCTGCGTGCCGAGCGTGACGGCGTGATTGGTGCGGTCAACGCCAAGGCGGGCGACAGCCTCGCCGTCGATCAGCGCATCCTCGAATTCAAGTGAGATGGATGAACGTGTCGCCATCCATGTGGTGATCAGCGGTCGCGTCCAGGGTGTCTGGTATCGCGGCTGGACGGTCGAGCAGGCGCGCTCACGTGGGGTTGCCGGCTGGGTGCGCAACCGCGCTGACGGCACCGTCGAAGCGCTGTTCTACGGACCGCAGGAAACGGTGCGTACGATGATTGAAGCCTGCCGCCAGGGCCCGCCTGCCGCACGGGTGGATGCGATCCGGGAAACACCGGGTGAGGTTCCCGAGGGTGAGGGGTTTCAGCAACTGCCGACTGTGTGACTTGCGGCCCATCCTTCGAGACGCCGGCTATTGCCGGCTCCTCAGGATGAGGGTTATTTTGAAAATGTCCTCATGGTGAGGAGCCATGCAGAGCATGGCGTCTCGAACCATGCTTCAGCCACGGTAGCTCACCGCACGATCATCGATTTGATCAGGATCTCCGGCGCGGCGTCTTTGCCGATCTCGGCTTCGACCGCGTCGCGGGCGATTTCCTTGACAAGCAATGGGCCCTCCTCGGGCGACAGATAGGTCTGCGCCGGGCTCTGCTTCATCTTGTCGCGGATCACGTCGGCGATCACGCTGCGCCGCGAGTTGAGTTTCTGCATCAACTCGGGATTGCCGACGTAGACCCACATCTCCACCTGGAGCTGGCGCGAGGCTTCGGTGCCGTCGACATGCACCGCCACGGCCATGCGCGGCATCTGGAGATATTCGGGACCCGCCTTGCCTTCCTTCTTCACCGCGTTCTTGTTGCCGTCGGCGGCGGTGGCCGAGGTGCCGAGGACGAGCAGCGGAAGCAGCAATGCGAGGAAGAGGCGAGCGAGCGGCATGGCGCCAGTATAGCGCACCTTAAGCGCGCCGCACCAAGGCAAGGCCCAATCCGCAGGCTAAAAGACACGTGCCCGAAATCTTATGGCGCAGCGAGGCATAGCGCGCGCCGACGATATAAGGCCGTATGCGCCCCGCCAGCAGGCAGAAGATGCCGTCGCCGGCGATGGCCAGGACCATGAACGTGACCGCCAACACGGCCAATTGGGGCAGTGGAGGGTGGCGGGCGTCCACGAACTGGGGCAGGAAAGCCGCGAAGAAGGCCAGCGTCTTCGGGTTGGTCAGGCAGACCATGAAGCCCTGGGCATAGAAGGCCCGCGCCCGGCGCACGGGAGCAGGGGCGGTATCCGGCTCGGTGCCGCTCTTGGACAGCCATTCCTTGATGCCGAGCCAGAAGAGATAAGCCACCCCCAGCCAGCGCAGCCGGTCGAACCACTCCGAAAGCACGGCCGCGGTCTCGGTCAGGCCGAGAATGATGACGATCAGCTGGATCACCAGGGCCGAGCAGGTACCGGCGAGCGTCGTCAGGCCCTTGGCCGTGCCGTAGGAAATCGTGTTGCCGACGATCAGGGTCGTGTTCGGCCCCGGCATCGCAATCAGCGTGCAGGCCGCGGCGATAAAGCCGAGATAGAGATCGGTCGAGACGGAGAGCATTCGGTGTCTAGCGCCCGAACACCTGACGGAAGCTCTGCCGCAATGCGCGGTCGAGACCGGGCATTGCGGCCTTCACGCCGAGCTGCGCCAGCGAGGTGACGCCGTGTTCCTTGATGCCACAGGGCACGATGCCGGCGTAATGGGAGAGATCGGGATCAACATTGATCGCCACGCCGTGGAAGCTGACCCAGTGGCGCAAGCGCACGCCCAAGGCCGCGATCTTGTCCTCGATACCCGGAAGCCCACCCGGCCGCGGCACCCAGATGCCAACCCGGCCCTCGCGCCGTTCGCCGGTCACGCCAAGCTGGGCGAGGGACTGGATCAGCCACTCTTCGAGATCATGGACGAAGCGGCGCACATCCTGGCCGCGCGTCTTGAGATCCAGCATCACATAGGCCACCCGCTGCCCGGGCCCGTGGTAGGTGTATTGGCCGCCGCGGCCGGTCTGGTAGACCGGGAAACGGCCGGCGTCGATCAGGTCGCCAGGCTTGGCGCTGGTGCCGGCTGTGTAGAGGGGAGGATGTTGGACCAGCCAGACCATCTCGGCGGCCGTCCCGGCGCGAATCGCAGTGGCACGGGCTTCCATGAAGGCCACGGCCTCGGGATAGGCGACCGGCCCCTCGGCCGTCCGCCACTCAAGTCCGGTATCTACAGTAGTTTCGGCCGCGCCACCCGCGTCCATGCTTGCACCCTGCCTGGGCTTCTGGTATTTGGCCCACCTTACCTCGCGGGGGTGCCTCGGCGCCAACGCGAACGCGCCCCGGGGATATGCGGTCGTGGCGGAACTGGTAGACGCGCCAGCTTGAGGTGCTGGTGCCCGAAAGGGCTTGGAAGTTCGAGTCTTCTCGACCGCACCATTCTCAGAAGTGAAATCTCCCATCCGGCCAAGGTCTTGCCTTGCGCCGGTGCGGCGTCTGGACCATCCTGAGCGCTCCATGGCCGATGCCGACAAGCTGCGCCAAGCGGCGCTCGAATATCACCGCCTCGCCCCCGCTGGAAAGCTGGGGGTGGTGCCCACCAAGCCCCTCGCCACACAGCGCGACCTGGCCCTGGCCTATACGCCGGGTGTCGGCGCCGTCTGCGAGGCGATCCGCGACAACCCCGCCGCCGCTGCGGAACTGACCTCACGCGGCAATCTGGTCGCGGTCATCACCAACGGCACAGCCGTGCTGGGCCTGGGTGCGATCGGCCCTCTTGCCGGCAAGCCGGTGATGGAGGGCAAAGCCGTCCTATTCAAGACGTTCGCCGGGATCGACGTGTTCGACATCGAGATCGACCAACGTGACCCCGACAAGCTGGTCGATATCATCGCCGCGCTGGAGCCTACTTTCGGCGGCATCAATCTGGAAGACATCAAGGCGCCCGAGTGCTTCGTCGTCGAGAAGAAGCTCAAGGAGCGGATGAAGATTCCGGTGATGCACGACGACCAGCATGGCACCGCCATCATCGTCGGCGCGGCCATCACCAACGCGCTGCGCGTGGTGAACAAGGACATCGCCAATGTGAAGCTGGTCTGTTCGGGCGCGGGCGCGGCGGCACTCGCCTGCCTCAACCTGCTGCTGCGCCTGGGTCTGAAGCGCGAGAACGTCACCGTCTGCGACATCGAAGGTGTGGTCTATCAGGGTCGCACGGCGCTGATGGACGAATACAAGGCGCCCTTCGCGCGGCAGACCAATGCGCGCAAGCTCGATCAGGTGATCGAGGGCGCGGATATCTTCCTCGGTCTCTCGGCGCCCGGCGTGCTGACCGGCGAGATGGTCAAGAAGATGGGCAACGCGCCCATCATCATGGCGCTGGCCAATCCGACGCCCGAGATCCTGCCTGAGGTGGCGCGCGAGGCGCGGCCGGAAGCCATCATCGCCACGGGCCGGTCGGATTACCCCAACCAGGTCAACAATGTCCTCGTCTTCCCCTACATCTTCAGGGGCGCGCTCGATGTCGGTGCCTCGGCGATCAACGAGGAGATGAAGCTGGCCGCCGTGCGTGCGCTCGCCGAACTGGCCTTCGCCGAGTCGGATGACCGCGTCGCGACGGCCTATGGCGACCAGCCGCTCCATTTCGGTCCCGACTACCTGATCCCCAAACCCTTCGATCGCAGGCTGATTCTGAAGATTGCCCCCGCCGTGGCCAAGGCCGCCATGGATACGGGTGTCGCCACCCGGCCGATCACGGATTTCCCGGCCTACTGCCAGCGGCTGAACGATTTCGTCTTCCGCTCCGGCCTGGTGATGAAGCCGGTCTTCGACCGCGCCCGTGCCGAGCCCAAGCGCGTGGTCTTCGCCGAGGGCGAAGTGCGCAATGTGCTGCGCGCGATCCAGGTGGTGACCGACGAGGGGCTGGCCAAGCCGATCGTGATCGGTCGCCGCAGTGTCGTGGAGAACCGCATCAAGGAACTCGATCTGCGCATCCGGATCGGCGAGCACTTCGAACTGTGCGATCCCGAAGACGATCCGCGCTATCCCGAATATTGGCGCCTCTACCATGAGATCCTGTGCCGCTCGGGTATTTCGCCGGAAGAGGCGAAGACGGTGGTGCGCACCAACACGACGGTCATCGGCGCGCTGATGGTCCGCCGCGGCGAGGCCGATGCGATGGTCTGCGGCGTGACCGGTACCTATCTGCGCCATCTGCCCCATGTCACCGACATCATCGGCGTGCGCGCCGGCGTGACGAAACCGTCGGCACTCACCCTGCTGATTCTCGACAAGGGCACGTTCTTCATCA
>CAZNZI010000490.1:0-5363 GCA_964577475.1 uncultured Rhodospirillaceae bacterium | reverse complement strand
TTGCTGTTCCGCCCGCGGCCGTGCCGGCCCCGCTGGAACCAGCCCCCGTGCCCGCGCCACTCGCGCCAGTTCCTGTGCCGGTCCCGCTTCCGGTTCCCGTTCCTGTCCCGCCGGCGCCTGGGCCGCTACCGCTCGCGCCGGGGCCTGAACCAGGCCCCGTCCCCGCGCTGCCTGCCGCAGAAACCGGATTCGTCACGAGCATCGCCATGATCACACCGACGGAAGCGGCGCCGCTCAATGCGGCAATCACGCGCGCACGCTTATTCATGACCCACCTCACTCTTTCACGTCTGCCCGCGTCGGCTCGCAGCCACGCTCTGGAGCGCAACTCGGCTTGACGCCTGAAATGAAAAACGCGGTGGGTAGACCTCTGTTCCCGATGCGCCAGCCGCGAGACGCGCATGCGATGTGGCTAGCGCTCTGGTGAGGCGAAAAGAAACGGCGATGTGACCAAAAAGTTCCAGGCCGATGACGGGCTGTCTCTGGCCTCCTGTGACGATGCCGTTGCCTAGTCGTCTCTTCCGTGGCTCGACCATCCGGACGCCGAAGCCGACGAACTGTCCTGCGAATTGAT
Organism: uncultured Rhodospirillaceae bacterium; assembly: GCA_964577475.1. Taxonomy (GTDB): domain Bacteria; phylum Pseudomonadota; class Alphaproteobacteria; order Rhodospirillales; family Magnetospirillaceae; genus JASHSH01. Next base: position 4,789 of record CAZNZI010000490.1, on the reverse strand, counting down.
CGCGGTTACGCCACCGTTTTCGGTGAGCGCCACGAGCTGCGCCGCCCTGTTTGCGCCGATCGCTCCGCCGGGCGTCGCTGCCGCAGTCGATGATGCGTTGGCGGCGGCGGAGCTCGATGCCGTGCTCGGCGAAGGCGCCATGCCTGACGCCGGAGACGGCGCGGAGGCTGCGCTTGCGGGGCCAGGACCGACTCCGACCGACGCACCAACGGAAGCCGTAGACGCGCCCGCGGAGACGCCGGCATTCGCCGCGACGCCGCCGGATGTGCCGCCAATACCCGCAGAAGCACTTGCGCTGACGCCGACACCGGCACTTACGCCCACCCCAACGCCGTTTCCGTTGCCTGGGCCATTGCCATTGCCGGTGCCCACACCGACGCCGACGCCCACCCCCACACCTTTGGCGGCAGCGGGGATGGTCGTCGTCGTCAAAACAAGAAAGCCGGCCGCTGCGATTGCTACGGCGCCGGCATACAGCTGCAAACGGTTGTGCATGATCACCCTCATTCCACTTTGGGACCGAGGCGACCCGTACGCCGTTTCTGCCTGCTCGATTTCTTGTGATCTGGGCCGCGTGAACCTGACGCTCTGTTGAGACAAACGTGAGGACACGACAGGTGTTCCCAACAAATTCCGTGACAGCCCCTCCGGAATGCATCTCTGCACTCTGTGTCGCGACGATGATCGTGAAGGATGAGAAGTGCGGGAAATTGAAAACGCCGGCGGCGCGAGGCCGCCGGCGTATCGCCTCAGATGCGCGAAGCGCTACTGGTTGTTGGACGCCCCCGCGGCAACGCCCGCAGCGGCGTTCGCATCGGCATCGGCATTGGTCGCCGCCGCGAGGCCGCCGACCTTGCCATCAGCCTGTTCCGCCAGCGCCGCATGCATGGCGGTGTGGGCACCAGCATCGACATTGGCTTTGCTGGCGTCAGCGGTATTGTCCGCCGTTGTCATACCGGCATCTTCGGCCTTGCCGGCCACGCCGGCCGCAGCACCGACCGCTGCCTTGCCATCGGCCTGAGCCTGATCGCCGGCACCGGCAGCCGCGCCTGTGACGGCCTTACCCGACGCTGCGACCTTGCCGTGGACGCTGTCGGCCGTATGGGCCGCGACCGCAGCGCCATCCTGAGCGCCATGGATCGCCGCCTTGGCACCAATGCGGCCATGCCCATTCGCGCCGGCCCCGATCGAAGCACTATCACTGACGCTGCCGTTATCGGCGACGGCGGAAGCACCTGCACTTGCGCCACCCGCCGACGATACGCCGACCGAGCCCTGACCGCCGCCATTGCCCGAGGCGCTGCCGGACGAACCGGCGCCAACACCGACACCGCCGCTGGACGCGACGCCGACACCGGCCGAACCGCCACCCGATCCGCCGGAGCCCGAGGCCCCGACCCCGGCCGACGTACCAACACCAGCCGTCGCACCCGCGCCGGCACTGGCTGAGGTACTGCCCGCCGAAACGCCAACGCCAACACCCGTACCGACGCCGGCACCGACACCGACGCCGACACCATTCGCCGAAGCCGGCGACACGGTCAGCAGGGCTGCCAGGGCGCCGGCGGTGGCCGCCGTCGTCAGACCAGAAAGAAGACGAGAACGTGTATTCATGGTCAACCTCACTGCATGTGAATGGAGAAGTGGGGAAGAACCGTTTCTTCTTTTTTTATCAACAGACTAGGTCGGAAAGCGGGTCCCAGAGGACCGCCGTGACCGCTCTGAAAAGAGCATCTGGAAGGTTGGGCTGGTTTAGGGCGCGTTTGGGGCCGGAGGCACCTTATTCCCGCCATCCTGGCCGGGCCAAATTCGCTACCGCGCTGAAGCGGCAGAAGAAACGCGAAACGTGATCAAAATGAAACCATTTGCCCCCCGCCACCCCCAACAGGTAGTCTGATGATGCCAAACTGGCTTCTATTGCCATGGTTTAAGAGGGAAAGGGCGCCGCTGGAAATGCAGCCTCAGACGCGAGGCCCGCTGCCAGATGATGTGCTTCCGTCCCTGGTCCGCTTTGCGGAGCGCATGACTCCGGAATTGTTCCGGGAAGAGTCAGGCGAGGACGACGAGCCCACGGGGCAGACATTCGCCGCGCGGCACGATGCGGAGCCGAAGCCGCTCCCGTCCCGTGCCGTTGTGGACGAAACCGCAACGCCGGTGCCGACGCGCCGCGGGCGGGTGCGCCTGCTCGCCTCGGGCACGATCATCGCCATCGCGGCCCTGACCGCCGGGGCCTTCAGCCTGAACGCGGCCCATCACCCCGAAGAGATGCCCTCCGTCGCCAGCGGAACGATGCCAGCGCATATGACGGCGATGGCCACCCCGGCGCCGGTCGACGTGCCGGCGGTCGATAGCCTGCATTGGCAAACCCTGCGCGAGACCTTCGACCGGATCGGCTTCGACCTCGACTCGGTGGCTTCGGGCACGGCCAGCGTTCCGCGGGTTCTGCTGGTCAGCCTGCCCAACGATCTGTCCGGCATCGCCGACCCCGATGCCCGTAAGGATCTCTTCCTGCGCGCTTTCCTGCCGGTCGTGCTCCAGGTCAACGAGCACATCCTCCAGGACCGCGCCCAACTCCAGGGTCTGCGCACCAAGATCTCGAACGGCGGCACGCTGTCGGGCAGCGAGGTGCAGTGGCTGCTGCTGCTCTCCGATCAATACGACCAGCCCGACTCCGATCTCGACGCGCTGATGAAGAAGGTCGATGTGATCCCGACCTCGCTGGCGCTGGCCCAGGCGATCGAAGAAAGCGGCTGGGGCACGTCGCGTATCGCCAAGGGCCAGAACGCGATGTTCGGCCAGTTCGGGGAGGACCCGCTGGGCGCCTGGGACTATCGCGCCTTCAACAGCCTGACGGCAGCGGTCGAATCCTACGCTCGCAATCTGAACACCCATCGCGCCTATCGCGAATTCCGCCAGGCGCGCTCCAGGATGCGCGACAAGGGCGGCAACCTTGATGCTTTCACCCTAGCCGCGACCCTGTTCCGCTATTCGGAACGCGGCCCGGGCTATGTGAAGAATCTGCGCGGGATCATCCGCGACAACGACCTGCGGGCCTATGACTCGGCCCATCTGGATACCGGCGAGAAGATCGCCGTGATCGCCAGCAACGACGACGCGCGCGACGTTGACTTCAGTCGACCTTGAAACCCTGTTCCATAATGCGCGAACTTTGCGCAAATGGATCGACCGCCCGGTCGAGGATGCGACCCTGCGCGCGATCTGGGAGCTGGTCAAACTCGGCCCGACCTCGTCGAACCTCCAGCACGGCCGCTTCGTCTTCGTGAAGTCGCAGGCCGCCAAGGAGCGGCTGAAACCCTGCCTGGCCGAAGGCAATGTGCCGCATACGATGGCCGCACCGGTTACGGTGATCTGCGCCTGGGACCATGACTTTGCCGATGCCGCCGCGGAACTTCTCCAGCGGCCGGAGATCCGGAAATGGTTCACGGGCAAGCCGGAAGAGGCGATCTTCGTCGAGGGATTCAGGAGCGCCACCCTACAGGCGGCCTATCTGATCCTGGCTGCGCGGGCCGCGGGCCTCGATGCCGGACCGATGTCGGGCTTCGATCCGGTGAAGACCGACCAGGTCTTCTTCCCCGACGGCCGCTGGCGTTCGAACTTCCTGATCAACCTGGGCTACGGCGACCGCGCCGGTCTGCCCCCGCGCGGGCCCCGTTTCGCCTTCGATCAGGCCTGCCGGATCGAATAACGGTTTGCTGCTCGGCCGACGCGGACGCAGACACCACATCCACCGGCGAGTCGGCATCTTCGATCAGCGGATATTTAGCGCGCGCATCGAACAACTGATAGTGCCACCACTCATTGCGGTAGAAATCCCAGCCCGCCGTCGTCATCAGCCCCATCAGCAACAGCCGGTTCTTCTGCGCCCTGACGCTGACCGCGGTGCTGCCGTGGTGAGAGGCGATGGTGAAATCATCGAAGGGCGTACCCATCTCAAGCATCCGGCCATGGGCGTCCAGCAGGGTCAGGTCGACCGCCGCGCCGCGCGAATGGGGCGAGCCGCGCCGCGGGTCGGCGATGAAATTGGGATCGGGTGTGTGATTCCACAGCGCCCATTGCGCCGCCTGGGGCCGGAACGCATCGAAGATATGCAGCCGCCACCCCTGCACCTTGGCCAATGCGACCGCCTTTTCGAGGCATGCCGCCGCATCGGGATGCAGCCAAGCCTCGGCGTCGGCGGCAAAGACAGGCCGGCCGGTGAAGTTCTCGGAAGTGGCATAGGCGAGCGCCACATCGAGGTCGAATTGGGGTGGCGCGATACGGACCAGGGTCATGACGCGGACATGCAGACGAAACCGTTGGGCGGCAGTATAACCAGCCGATTCGGCAGGGCCAGGACTATCGCGTGAAAATACTCGCCTTCGATTGCAGCACGACCGGATGCGCCGCCGCGGTGCTCGACGGCGATGCCGTGCTCGCGCGCGGCGAGGCGCCATCGGGGCGCGGGCAATCGGAAGCGCTGATGCCACTTCTCCATCAGGTGATGGCCGAGGCAAAGCTGGAATGGTCTGCACTCGATCTGATCGGCGTGACGGTCGGGCCGGGCAGTTTCACCGGCCTGCGCATCGGACTCGCCGCCGCGCGGGGCTTCGGCCTCGCGCTCGACATCCCGATCGCGGGCGTGACCACGGCAGAAGCGCTGGCCGCGGGCGTGCCCGAGGACGAACGCGGCGCGCGGCCGGTCCTGGTTGTGATCGACAGCAAACGCGCCGAGCCTTTCGTCCAGCCCTTCGCCCCCGACCTGACACCCGTGGCCCCGGTCGCGGCGATG
>CAZNZI010000489.1:0-3925 GCA_964577475.1 uncultured Rhodospirillaceae bacterium | reverse complement strand
CGCGCCGGGAGCCTGTCCTGCGACGCACAGCCGCGCGTCGTTGGAGATCTGAAACACCGGCCGCGGCTCATGCGGTAGCGCCTTACCATATCTCGGCGCATCGCGGCAGATGCGGCAGACACGGATCTCATCAAGGAGAAGGTCGAGTTCGCTCATGCCCCGTCACGGCTCAAGCTTGGCCGACTGTTTTCCGCACTCCTGGCGAAGCTGACCATACATGCCGACAAGTGCATCGAGGCTTAACGCACGGTTCCGACCGCTCGGATTTGGCAGCACCCAGATGGCGGCACCGGCGATCAAAGTAAGCTGCCGACCCCAGGGGATGTCACGCTTTTTTTCGATAGCTGAAAACGCGGCCTTCCCAAGGAATGCGACAGTGCCTGGCCTGTATTGCTCGATCTTTCGCCGAAGCTCAGAACCACCTGCGACGAATTCATCCTCGGAGACATCTGACGCGCTTGCAGTCGCACGGGCGACGACGGCTGTGATACCGATTCCGAATAAGAGCACGGATTCGTCGTGCGCGGGGTCGATCTGGACGGGCGTGAATCCCGCCAGATGGATGACACGCCAAAAGCGGTTGCCCCTTCCGACGAAATGATGCCCGGTAGCAACTGCGCCAAGACCCGGATTAAGGCCGCAGAATACGACGGAAAGGTCTGGGGCAAGAATATCCGGTAGATCGCAGCTCATCGTGCCATGCTTAGAGGCGTTGACGCGCCTGTCGGCGCATCAAGATGATGCATGCGAGTGCGGAAAGGCCAGCGCAGAATTCCATCACACCCGTCCATCCTCCCCCGACCCACACAAGCGTGCTCCCAGCCGATCCTGCTGCCCCGCCCAGGAACATGGCCGAGGTATAGAGAGTGTTGATTCGGTTCTGCGCAAGCGGATTGAGCGCAAAGGAGCGCGTTTGATTGGAGACAAGCGAGCCTTGAGCCCCCGCATCCATGGTTGCCACACCGATGACCAGGGCGCCGATCCACCATTTACCCAATAGGAGTACGCCAAACGAAACCAATACGGTAACAGCGCTCAAAGCAGCGACACGTCGGGGGCCGAGTCTGTCGGACAATCGACCCGCCACGGCGGCTGCCATCGCTCCGACAGCCCCGATGATGCCGAATGCACCTGCGACCCCACTTCCCAAACGGTAAGGCTCGCCCTCCAATAGGCTCGGCAAGGTTGCCCAAAATGCATTGAAAGCACCAAAGACAAGAACCTGCAGAAGCATTGCCTCTCTCAAAACGGCATGATCGCGCACCAAAGGCCATAGGGAGCCCAACAGCCTCCCGTAAGAGAGATCGGTCGTGCGCCGGCTGCTCGGCAGTCGCCGATAGGCAAGTACCCACACAAGCGCCATCAACCCTGCAGCCGCAAAGAACACCATCCGCCAGCCAAAGAACTCTGAGATCACCCCGGACACTGTGCGCGCTAGAAGAATCCCGAGCATGATCGCGCTCACCACCGTACCGACGACCCGGCCGCGTGTTGCAGGTGATGCAAGACTCGATGCAAAGGGAGGAATTTGCTGGGTGAAGGATGCGCAGATGCCAACCGCGAGCCCGCCGAGAAGCAAGATCGTGGCGTTCGGTGCGCTAGCCATGATCAGCAAGGATGCGATCACGGCTCCAAGCTGCAACAAGATCAATCGCCTTCGATCGAAGCGATCGCCGAGCGGCACAAGAAAAAATAGACCGAGCGAATACCCACCGATCGTCGATGCGGGAACCAGACCGAGGATGGCCGGGGGCATCGCCAACGAACGGCCGATAAGGTCCACCATCGACTGCACGTAGAAGACATTGCTGATACCCGCTCCCGCGGTAATCGCCATAATCCAGAGCACGCTCGAGATATCGGGCTTGGCGGCACTGGGCACCGTGTCCGTCGTCGGCGGTGTTTCGCGGGTCTGCATTCTTTTCCTTTCCATACCGCGCATGATCGCGCGGTGGCTCAACAGCATCTCGTGCTGACGTCCATGGCCGGAGAGGCCACCCAGTGGCAACGGGACTATAGTTCGCCACAGATCGTCCGAAATCCGATTGCAGTGGCAAAAGCGGACAATCCGCAGGCATATGCGGACAAGATCGGAAGACCGTCATTGGTCTTCGGGAATCCGTGCTAAGAGCACGCCTCCGGCCTTTAAAGCCAAGCGCACTCGATATGAGTGTGGCCCGCGCTGTTGGATGCGGAGAAGGCACCGGCTCATCAATTGAGCTGCAGGGTATATCGTCTTCTTTTACGCAGCGCCCAGGTCATGCATCGCGACCAGATGCGGCACCGGAGGGCACAAAAGTGCTCCTTGCAGGCACCCCCAATCAGGCGGCAATACCCGCTAAGTCCCAACCCTTTGTGGAAGTACTGTGCTTGCCGTATGGCGAGGCTGATAATGTTGCCCGATCAGCGTCAGACGCCGCTCAATCTACTGCCGCCCCTCGGGACCTCGCCAAAGCGCGATGCCATTCCATTCGCCTTGTAGCACGTTCATTGGCCGTCAATCTTGGTTCGAAGCGGTCGCGGCTGCGGGGCAATTTCCCGAGATCGTCGATCGACCAAATCCCCGCGCCAAGGCCCGCCATATGCGCGACGCCGAGGGCCGAGAGCTCGGCATCGTTGGCACGCAGAACCGGGCTGCCGATCAAATCGGCCTGCGCTGCAACCAGGGAGTCATTGCGCGTCGGGCCGCCGTCCACGTACAGCTCTTGGATCACGCCCACGCTGCGATGAACGGCATCGAGCACGTCCGCCACCTGATGCGGGATCGCTTCGAGCGTTGCCCGCGCGACATCCCGGCGCGTGGTTCCGAGCGTCAGGCCCGTCAGCAGTCCGACCGCGTTCGGGTCCCACCAGGGGGCACCCAGGCCCGTGAATCCAGGCACGAATGACACGCCGTTGCTCGATGCATCGACCGCGAGTTCGGCCAGCTGCATGGGAGTCATCTCGAGGAACTCTGCCATCCATTTCAACGCGGCACCCGTGGCGCGGATGTTGCCTTCGGCTGCATAGGCGGGCTTCTCAAGAGCCCAGCCGATCGTCAGGCAAAGACCAGGGTCAAGCTTGTCTGCCTCGGCAACCAGGCCCATCACCGACGACCCCGTTCCGTAGGTGGCTTTCACCTGGCCAGGCGAGAACGCGCCATGGGCGAACAGGGCCGCATGCGAGTCACCCATGACCGCGCCCACCGGCACGCCGTCTGGCAGCGGGGACAGACCACGCGAGGGCGGGAACGGACCGACTGAAGGCGCGATGCGTGGCAAAGCCGCCTTGGGAATGTCGAACAAGGCCAACAGTTCATCATCCCAATCGACGCGGTGCACGTCCATCAGTTGGGTCCGCGAGGCCATGCCCGTTTCGATGACGGGATCGTCGGCCAGCCGGCTCAAAATCCACGAATCGACTGTCCCGATGCAGATCGCCCCCGCTTTGGCCTTCTCGCGGCGCGGATCATACGTGTCGAGAAGCCATTTCGCCTTGAGCGCGGAGAACATCGGATCAAGGGGTAGACCGCTGCGCGCCCGGACAAGTTTCTCGACCTCAGGCGTCGATAGCGCGCGACGGGCGGCTGCGGTTCGCTGATCCTGCCAACTGAGGAGCGGCGACAGGGCGGCCCGTGTCCGCCGGTCCCAGATGAGCGTCGACTCGCGCTGGACGCTCAGCCCGATGGCGGCAACCGCTTTGGGATTGTGCGCGTCCAACGCGGCGTCAACGGCGCGGCGCACACTGTCCCAGATCTCGTCGGGGTTCTGTTCGACCCAACCCGGTTGCGGATGCGTCTCGCCGATCGCAGAACTGGCGCGCGCGACAACTGTCCCGTCCTGCCCGGAGACCAGAAGACATTTGGTGGCGCTCGTCCCCTGGTCGATCGCCAGCAGAAGCGGAGCGGCCATCGCTCAGTTGACCAACTGCCGCGCCGCGTCGGCGA
>CAZNZI010000488.1:0-7190 GCA_964577475.1 uncultured Rhodospirillaceae bacterium | reverse complement strand
GGCGCCGAAGGCCTTGGTGTAACGCACATCGAAATCCGCATGGGCCGCGGTGGCGGGCATCGGATACCAGCCGCCGACCAGCGCCGATTCCGCGCCGGGATTCGAATCGCCCCAGAGCATCGTGCCCAGCAGCTTCACGCGGGTGAGATCGATGCCCGTCAGCGGCAGCGAACTCGCCGCCGAACGCAACCGCGCGCCTTCGTCGGGAATCAACAGGGCGTCGAACCCGACATCGCCGTTGGGTGATTCCTTCACCAGCCGCTTGATCGGCGCGGTGACGTCGAGTGATGCGTCGTCGTAATACTGGGTGCCCGCCAGGATGATGCCCAGCGAGCCGGACCCATTGGCGACCTCTTGCGCAACCCGCTGTCCGTAATCGGTGGAGGGCGCCAGGATCGCCAGCCGTGGCTTGCCGTGCCGCGCGGCGAAGCTCGCGACACGCAGCGCCTGGGCACCGGGCAGGAAGCCCATCACATAAACGCCGCCGCCCGCCACGGTCCGATCGGCCGAGAAGGTGATCATCGGGATCCGGGCCTGGCGCGCCAGCGGTGCGGCCGCACTGACTTCGGTGGCGAAGAGCGGACCGATGATCAGGTCGGGACCGCCGGTGACCGCCTGTTGGGCGGCGGCCTGCGCGCCCTCGGGCGTGCCCTTGGTGTCGTAGGGCACCAGAGTGAAGGTCTTGTCGGCGACCTCGAACAGAGCGAGTTGTGCCGCGTTGAACAGGGCAGAGCCTGTGGCGGCGGCCGGTCCGGTCAGGGGCAACAGCACCGCCACGGATGCATAGGCGCGCGCCGGCGCGGGCGGTGTCGCCGGAGTCGGCGATTCCTGGGTCACCGGCGCGATCGGCGCAGGGGCCGCTTCGGGCGGAGCCTGTTCGGCCGTCGGCGGGGGCTTGGTCGGCGTGGGCTGCGATGATAGGACTGGACCGTTGCAAGCGGCCAACGCGGCCAGCAGCAGCACGGCGGCCACGGGACCAAAGCTACGGATCAGGCGCGATGCGGCGTGGGGCAAGAACGGACTCCGGAAAGGCCTCGGTTGGCAAAGCAAAGGCGCGTGAGGAGGCTGTCCGCCAGCCTAACGAGAGCACCATCGCAAGTAAATCGGGCGCAGATATGGCGCCGGCAAAACCACCCGCAAAGCCCCTGGCACCCGGCCTCTACCTGGTGGCGACGCCGATCGGCAATCTCGGCGATATGACAAAGCGGGCGATGGACACCCTGGCCCAAGCGGAACTGGTCGCCTGCGAGGATACGCGGGTGACCGGAAAGCTGCTCACCCTGTTGGGGATCAAGGCGCCGCTGACCCCCTATCACGAACACAATGCCGACCGGGCGGGCCCCATGATCCTCGAACGGCTGCGGGCGGGCGCCACCGTGGCGCTGGTCAGCGACGCCGGGACGCCCTTGCTGTCCGATCCTGGTTACCGGCTGGTGCAGGCCTGTATCGCGGAAGACCTGCCGGTCACCAGTGTGCCCGGCGCCTCGGCGCTCCTGCCGGCGCTGCAACTCTCGGGTCTGCCGAGCGACCGCTTCCTGTTCCTGGGCTTCCTGCCCAACAAGGCCGGCGCCCGGCGCAAAAGCCTGGGCGACGTGGCCGCCATTCCCGCGACCCTGGTCTTTTATGAATCGCCGCAGCGCCTGGCCGAGTCGCTTGCCGACATGGCGGAGGTTCTGGGGGAGCGTGACGCTTCGGTATCGCGCGAGTTGACCAAGCTGCATGAGGAGACGCGGCGCGGAACGCTGGCCGATCTGGCCGCGCATTATGCCGGAGCCGGAGCGCCGAAGGGCGAGGTGGTCATCGCCGTCGGCCCGCCCGGCGCTACGGCAGCGCCCGACGCGCAGGAAGTCGACGCTATGCTGATCGACGCACTGGCCACGCTCTCGGTCGGCGACGCGGCGGCGCAGGTGGCGGCGGCGACCGGCATCGCGCGGCGCGAACTCTACAGCCGCGCGCTCGTCTTGAAGGACAAGGCCCGGTGAAACGGCCGACGGCAACCACCGCTGCGCGGCCCCGCTCCGCCGGCCGCCGCGACCGCGGGATGCGCGCCCGCAACCTGGGTAAATGGGCCGAGTTCCTGTGCGTCGTAAGTCTGGTGGCACGCGGCTGGCGTATCCTCGACCGGGGCGCGGCGCTCGCGCGCGGCACGGGTGTCGGTGAGATCGATATCGTCGCCCGGCGCGGCGCCACCCTGGCCTTCATCGAGGTGAAGGCCCGGCCGAGCCTGGACGAAGCGGCCGCCGCCATCTCGGTCCAGCAGCGGGAGCGGCTGGTCCGGGCCGCCGAGGCCTATCTCGCGCGCAACCCCGGTTTGCGCCAATGCGAACCGCGTTTCGATGCGATGCTGGTGGCCCCGCGGCGGCTGCCCCGGCATGTACGGGACGCATGGCGCGTGACCGGCTGAGCGGTTAGTATGGCCGCCGATTCGAGCCGGTTTGGAGGGCTTCCGTGACACGTTCTACTTCGATCGTTCTGACCCTGTTGGCGGCCGGGCTGGTCGCGGCCTGCGATCCCGTGACCGGCGCCGTGGTCGGCGCGGGCGCCGAGGTCGGCGTGGCGGCAGGCGAGGAGCGCGGCGTGGGCGGCGCCTTCACCGACACCAAGATCCAGGCCGACATCTCGGGCATGTATCTCAATCAAGGCTTCGAGATGTTCCACGACATCACGGTCACCGTCCATGAAGGCCGTGTCGATCTGACCGGCAAGGTGAAAAAGCCCGAGGAGCAGGTCGAGGCGGTGCGGCTGGCCTGGCAGGCGGCCGGCGTGCGCCAGGTGATCGACGACATCCAGGTGACCGACCAATCAAGCCTGATCGATTACGGCCGCGACGTGCGCATCGCCACCACGCTACGCGGTCAGCTGCTGTTCGATGGCAGCATCCGCAACATCAACTACTCGGTCGATGTGGTGAACGCGACGATCTACATCATGGGCATCGCCCAGGACCAGGCCGAGCTGGACCGCGTCATCGCCCATGCCCGCGACATCAACGGCGTGAAGAAGGTGATCAACAACGTGATCCTGAAGAACGACCCCAGCCGCAAGAGTTCGTAACGCCGGAACCGGGACCCTCACCCTATGGCGCTTTCCATTGCCATCCAGATGGACCCGATCGAGTCCATCGACATCGATGCTGACAGCACCTTCGCGCTGGCCCTCGAAGCGCAGAAGCGCGGGCATGCGCTCTATCATTACCATCCTTCCCAACTCGCGCTGCGCGATGGCAGGCTGTTCACGACCCTGCGGTCGCTCGAGGTTTGGCGCCGCAAGGGCGATCACCACAAGCTGGGCGAAGCGGTGCGGACCGACCTCGCCACGGTCGATGTGGTGCTGATGCGCCAGGACCCGCCCTTCGATCTCGCCTATATCACCGCGACGCACCAGCTCGAGCACATCCAGAAGACGACACTGGTGGTCAACGATCCGGTGTCGGTGCGCAACGCGCCGGAGAAGCTGCTGGTGACGCATTTCCCCGAGCTCGCGCCGCCGACCCTGATCACGGCGGACAAGCGCGAGATCGTCGCCTTCCGCGCGGAGCACAAGGACATCATCCTGAAGCCGCTGTTCGGCAATGGCGGTGCGGGCATCTTCCATGTGAAGCCCGATGACGAGAACTTCAACGCGATGCTGGAGACCTATGCCCAGCGCTCGCGCGAACCGATCATCGCGCAAGCCTATCTGCCCGCCGTGCGCCGGGGCGACAAGCGCATCATCCTGGTCGACGGTGAACCGGTGGGCGCGACCAACCGCGTGCCGCAGACCGGCGAGGCCCGCTCGAACATGCATGTGGGCGGCCGTGCCGAAAAAAGCATGCTGACGGCCCGCGAGAAGGAAATCTGCGCGACGATCGGGCCGACTCTGCGCCAGCAGGGATTAATCTTCGTCGGCATCGACGTGATCGGCGACCACCTGACCGAGATCAACGTCACCTCGCCGACCGGCATCCAGGAAATCGACCGCTTCGACGGCGGCAATCTGGCCGGGCTGATCTGGGACGCGATCGAGAAACGGCGCGCGGCGCAAGCGAAGGGCCGCGCCTGATGAAGGTCGACACCATGCGGGCGGTCGACCGCTGGGTCGGGATCCCGCTGACCTTCCTGATGACGCTGCTGCTGTGGCCCTTCACGCGCGGCGTGCGGCCGAAGCCCAAGCGGATCCTGTTCATCGAACTGTCCGAGATGGGCAGCACCATCCTGGCCGATCCGGCGATGCGCAAGGCGCGCAACGCCTTCGGCGCCGAACTGTTCTTCGTGATCTTCAAGCGCAACGCGCCCAGCCTCGACCTGCTGGGGACGATCCCGCGCGAGAACATCCGCACCATCCGCGAGGACGGGCTGTTCACGCTGGCCATCGATGTCCTGGGGTTTCTGCTGTGGACGCGGCGGATGCACATCGACACGGCGGTCGATCTCGAACTCTTCTCGCGCATTTCCGCGCTGCTGACCGGGATGTGCGGCGCCGCCAACCGCGTCGGGTTCCATCGCTTCCACAACGAGGGCCTGTATCGCGGCGAGATGTTGACTCATCGCGTCGCCTACAATCCGCACATTCACATCGCCAAGAACTTCATCGCACTGATCAATGCGCTGACCGCCCCAAAGCCGGAAGTGCCCTACTCCAAGACCGTGGTCGGCGACGACGAGATCACCCTGCCGCGCCTGCTGCCGGGCGGGCCCGAGACCCAGGCGATCGAACAGCGTATCGCCGCCACCTTCCCGCCCTTCGAGCCGGGCAGGCATCGCGTGGTGCTGCTCAATCCCAATGCCAGCGACCTGCTGCCGCAGCGCCGCTGGCCGGTCGAGAATTTCGCCGTGCTGGGCCGGCGCATCCTGGAGCGCTGGGACGATGCGATCATCCTGATCACCGGCGCGCCGGCAGAAGCGGCGGGGGCCGAAGACCTGAAGAACCGCATCGGCCATGCCCGCGCGGTCAGTTTCGCGGGCAAGTCGAAGCTCTCCGATCTGCCGCTGCTCTATTCGGTTTCGGCACTGATGGTCAGCAACGACTCGGGTCCTGCCCATTTCGCTTCGGTCACCGACATGCCGACCATCGTGTTGTTCGGCCCCGAGACGCCCACACTCTATGCGCCGCTCGGCCGCGTCACGGCGATCACGGCGGGGCTGGCCTGTTCGCCCTGCGTCTCGGCCGCCAACCACCGCAAGACCGCCTGCACCGATCCGGTCTGCATGACGGCGATCCTGCCCGAGCGTGTCCTGGAGACCGTGGCCGGCATTCTGAACGCCAAGACCTGAGCGATTACAAGCGGTTAGGTCTTCTTCAAAATTTTTTCCGTCTCCCTGTCGAAAAAGGGATGATCGAAGCGTCATGGAGTCGGCGGCGCATGATGCCCGGCCACATGACCAAGGAGACACCCATGAAATACATGCTGATGATCTACGGAAACGAAGCCGGCATGGCGAGCGCTTCCAAGGAGCAGATGGGCCAGATGTTCGCGGCCTATGGCGCCTATACCAAGGCGATGAAGGAAGCCGGCGCCTATGTGGCGGGCGATCCGCTGCAGCCGACCTCGACCGCCAGCACCGTGCGCGTCAACGGCGGCAAGTCGAAGGTGGTCAACGGCCCCTATGCCGACACCAAGGAACAACTGGGCGGCTACTACATCATCGACGTGAAGGATCTCGATGCCGCGCTCTCCTGGGCCTCGCGCTGCCCGGGCGCCAGCGTCGGTGCGCTGGAAGTCCGCCCGATCATGGCGATGTGATCCGGGGAGAATGACCGGACCGCAGGAACGCGATACGCCGGGCGACGCCGCCGAACGGGTGGCGCGCCGGAGCTACGGCAAACTGGTCGCTTTCCTTGCGGCACGCACGCGCGATGTGGCGGGAGCCGAGGACGCCTTGTCCGAGGCTTTCGCCGCCGCGCTGACCGACTGGCCCATCAAGGGCGTTCCCGACAGTCCCGAAGCCTGGCTGCTCGCCGTGGCGCGACGCAAGACGATCGACACTGCGCGGCGGCAGAAGACCGGCGTGCAGGCGGGCGATCACCTCAAGCTGATTGCCGACGAACTCGAAGCGGCGGCCGAGGAAGCGGCCGACATCCCCGACGAACGCCTGCGCCTGATGTTCGCCTGCGCCCATCCCGCCATCGACGAAAGCATTCGCGCGCCGCTGATCCTGCAGACCATCCTGGGTTTCGACGCGGCCACCATCGGTTCGGCGTTTCTCATTGCGCCGGCGACGATGGGCCAGCGCCTGGTGCGCGCCAAGACCAAGATCCGCCTGGCGGGGATTCCCTTCCGCGTGCCCGAGCGCATCGAACTGGCCGAACGCCTGGACACGGTGCTCGACGCGATCTATGCCGCCTTCGCCGAAGGCTGGGCCGATCCAGCCGGCACCGAAACGCGGCGGCGCAACCTGTCGGAAGAAGGCCTGTGGCTGGGACGGCTGGTGGTCTCGCTGCTACCCGACGAACCCGAGGCGCTGGGCCTGCTCGCGCTGATGCTGTTCGCCGAAGCGCGCCGCGCTGCACGGCGCAACGCCGATGGCGACTACGTACCGTTGGCCGATCAGGACCCAAGTCTCTGGGATCGCGCCGCCATCGACGAAGCCGAGCGGCTGCTCTATCAGGCCAGCACCAAGAGCGTGGTGGGGCGCTTCCAACTCGAGGCGGCGATCCAGTCGGCCCATGCGATCCGGCGTCTGTCCGGTGCCAGCGACTGGGCGGCCATCGTCCAGCTCTACGACGCGCTGCTGACACTCACCGGTTCGCCGGTCGTCGCCATCAACCGCGCGATCGCCGTGGCGCGCATCGACGGACCGGCGGCCGGACTGGCCGCCCTTGACCCGCTCCAGGCCGATCCGCGTCTGGCTGAGTATCAGCCCTATTGGGCCGCGCGCGCCGATCTTCTCGCCCAGGCGGGCGATGCCGCCAATGCCCACGACGCCTATGACCGCGCCATCGGCTTGGAGTCCGATCCCGCCGTGCGGCGGTTCTTGCAGGACCGTCAGGCGCGCCTGACGCCCTGACTAGAGCGCCTCGCCCCGCATCAGCCGCGGCAAGTCGCCTTCGAGTCCCATCGCATGGCGGGTGAACAAGCGTTTGGCGGCGGGCATGCGGTTGACGGCGGCAAGGCCGGCATCGCGCGCGAGTTTGAGCGGCGCGATCTCGTTGGAAAACAGCCGCACCAGACTGTGGGTCATGCCCAGCATCAACAGATTGTCGAAACGCCG